>CAMWRW010000097.1 GCA_947176755.1 uncultured Porphyromonadaceae bacterium | reverse complement strand
CTCTGCCCCCGCGCCACCCCTCGAGATCATCGTGGGGGATAGTCCGCAGTCCTCGGAGTCGAAGACGCGCAACCTCCGATGCATTATGTACGATGTCCCCCAGGCATGCGAGATCTCCCCCTTCCGCAAGCTCAGCCTCGGCTTTCTGTATCGCCGTCACGACTCCGAAACAGAACCCGGAGTTGGAATCAATCTCTATTACCGGGAAGGCCGTTTCATTCTCAATTGTTTTCGGCATGGCTCACAATTGAGTTATAGAGTTCAATCAGCCATTCCATCTGTTCCTCACGGCTCATCCTGTCGTTGTTGAGTGTGACCGCGTCCTTAGCCTTGCGTAGAGGCGAGACCGCACGCGTTGAATCGATTCTGTCGCGTTCCTTGATATTTTCCAGCACTTTGTCGTATGCCGCCGGAGTCCCTTTCTCCTGAAGTTCGAGAACTCTTCTGCGCGCGCGTTCCTCGGCCGAGGCGTCGACAAACACTTTCATTTCTGCCTCAGGGAAAACTGTCGTGCCGATGTCTCGTCCATCCATCACGATTCCTCCCTCCTCTCCGAGTGCCTGCTGCAACTTCACAAGATGGTTTCTTACTTCGGGAATGGCGGCTACCGGACTGACCGACGAGCTGACTTCCATCGTGCGGATTTCCTTCTCGACATCTCGTCCGTTAAGTAGCGTATGTTGAATGCCGTCCGGTCCGGCAGGCTCAAAACCTATCCGGATTTCCGGCAGCGATGCCGAAAGGCGTTCGCTGTCGATTTCCTGATTCTCTCCGACCATTCCATGTTCGAGGGCATAGAGCGTTACCGCCCTATACATTGCCCCCGAATCTATGTAGACATAACCAATGCGTTTCGCCAGCTCCCTGGCCATCGTTGATTTCCCCGACGATGAATAGCCATCGATCGCAATTGTTAATCTTTTCATTTCTCTTCCTTAGTCTTTGCGCTCTTTTTTACAGTGGTTTTCTTCCGGGTCGCCGTTTTCTTTTCAGCTGTGGTTTTCTTCGTGGCCCGGGATTTTGAAGCGGACGTTTTCTTTTCAGAGGTTTTTGAGCTCATCTTCTTTGACGCAGTCGTGGAGGGTTCGCTTTTATCCCCCTTGCCCGCATTTTCCTCAGCCGATGCTGAGTCACCCTTCACTGTTCTATGTGGCGGCATCTTTTTTACCTTGCGGAGCACCTGGGCTGTCCTTGCCGGCAGATACATCTTGAGCCAGCCTTTCCCCGCAGGTGTATAAAGAGGATCGGGCTGGGTGAAATGGTGGACGCTGTCGTCGTTCAGACCGAAACCTCCGAATAACGGTGAGTCTGAGTCGAGAACAACTTCATATTCTCCGGCCGGAGCAAGGAAACCGTAATCTGTGAACGAATTGGTCGGATTCCAGTTGAATACGAAAATGAGATCGCCTCGCATGAATGCAAGAACCTGGTCATCATCCTTTTCCCAAAGTTTCTCGACCGGTAGCGACTGAAAGTTATACACGTTCGACACGATTTCCACCATCGAGTTGTCGAATCTGTTGAGGTATTTATATTTCAGGTCCTCACGGTCAACGAGATCCCATTGACGGCGGGCGTACTTGTAGCTCCAACCGTTTCCTTCGCGCGGGAAATCGATCCATTCAGGATGGCCGAATTCGTTCCCCATGAAATTTAAGTAGCCTCCATTGATAGATGCCAGCGTAACAAGGCGAATCATTTTGTGGAGTGCCATGCCCCGCGCCACAACTCCGTTCTGGTCGCCTTCGCTCATGTGCCAGTACATCTCTTTGTCAATCAGTCGGAAAATGATTGTCTTGTCGCCCACGAGCGCCTGGTCATGGCTTTCGCAGTAACTCACGGTCTTTTCGTCTGCTCGCCTGTTGGTCAGTTCCCAGAAGATCGAGGTCGGATGCCAGTCTTCATCCTTCTTCTCTTTGATCATCTTGATCCAGTAGTCGGGGATGCCCATTGCGAGTCGGTAATCGAAACCGAGGCCGCCATCTTCGAACTTCACTGCCAGCCCGGGCATGCCGCTCATCTCCTCCGCTATTGTGATTGCATGGGGGTTAACCTCATGAATGAGAATATTGGCGAGAGTCAGGTAGACAAGTGCATTCGTGTCTTGATTCCCGTCGTAGTAGTCGCCGTAACCTCCGAAGGCCTTTCCCAGTCCGTGGTCATAGTAGAGCATGGAAGTGACGCCGTCAAAGCGGAAACCGTCGAATTTATATTCCTCAAGCCAGAATTTGCAGTTGGAAAGCAGGAAGTGAAGCACGGAGTTTTTCCCGTAATCGAAGCAGAGGGAATCCCATGCCGGATGTTCCCGTCGCGAGTCGGGATAGAAATATAGGTCGTAGCTGCCGTCAATTCTGCCGAGCCCCTCCACTTCATTCTTTACGGCATGAGAGTGGACTATGTCCATTATCACGGCTATACCGAGCGAATGAGCCTCGTCGATCAGTCGCTTCAGATCGTCGGGGGTTCCGAAGCGTGATGAGGCTGCGTAAAAATTGCTTACATGATAGCCGAACGAACCGTAATAGGGATGCTCCTGAATGGCCATAAGTTGGATTGCGTTGTAACCGTCGGCGGCAATACGCGGCAGAATGTTTCTGCGGAACTCTTCGTATGTGCCGACGCCCTCCTTGTTCTCCGCCATTCCGATATGCGCCTCGTAGATGAGAAGAGGCTTCGTGTCGGGCTTGAATTTCTCGACCTTGAATCGGTAGGGATGCTCCGGAGCGTAAACTTCTGCGGAGAAGATTTTGGTCTCTTCGTCCTGCACGACTCGCGTTGCGTAGGCCGGGATTCTTTCCCCTTGCCCTCCGGGCCAGAATACCCGCATTTTAAACAAATCCCCATTATGAATTGCATCGGCAGGAAATTCCCCCTCCCACGTGCCGTCGGAGAGTCTCGTCAGAGCAAAGCGCTCATCATCACGCCAGTCGGTGAACGTGCCGATTAGCAACACTTTGGTGGCATTCGGAAGAAAGTCTCTGAAAATCCAGTTACCCTCCTTCGTGCGGTGCAGCCCGAAATAATTATAGGCGTTTGCAAATCTTACGAGCGAGCCGCGTGTGCCGGCCGTGAGTTCATGAAGTTTGACTTCAACATCGTGGTGACGCCCTTCGATGGCGCCCGCGTAGGGCTCCAGCCACGGGTCAT
>CAMWRW010000096.1 GCA_947176755.1 uncultured Porphyromonadaceae bacterium | reverse complement strand
CGTTTTGGCGAATTTTCTTTATTATCACACTTATAGGGTCAATTATAGGATTAAAAATTGTAGGATGATGGATCATAAAATGCGAAGGATAAAGCAGGAACTCTCCTTAGATGAAACTAAAGCAATCCTGTTTAACGGTCAGGAATGCATAATCGCAGTCTGTGATGAGGATAATATACCTTATGCTGTTCCAATTAATTATGTTTACGATGGAACTCATATTTATCTTCATTCAGCCAAAAGCGGTCACAAAATAGATGCACTGAAGCATAATCCCAATATATCGCTGTGTGTAATCGATAAATGCGATGTCATTCCTCAGGAATTTACAACCTATTTCCGTTCCGCAATCATTTTTGGCACAGCACGATTCATAGAGGACGAAGCAGAAAAGGTAGATGCCTTAAAGAAACTTTCGGAAAAATACAGTAAAGGGATTGATCCGTCTAATGAAATAGCCAAGTTCCTGAAGGCAGTGGCAATCATCGAAATTTCAATCCTGAAAATGACAGGAAAAGAGGCTATAGAATTAACTCGCCAACGCAGCCAACCGGGAATTTTGTAACTTTGAGCATTGTTTTGTCCAATATGAAGAACGAAGAAATCCTACACCATACTGCCGCTCGGCTTCATGACCGCGAATATATTTGCCGGATTGTACGCCCCGGGGTCGCAGCGCCGGCCAAAGTGAGTTATATCCATAGGGATGACTATTACATATTGGGCATTATTGTTGATGGCGAAATTGATTGCGTTATCGATTTTCAGAATTATTCTGTTGCAAAACATTCTTTAATTCTGATCTCGCCTGGGCAAGTGCATCAATTTATTTTTGAAAGGGAGCTGGAAGCCATGATGTTGGCCTTCAGCCCGACGTTGCTCGACGATCAGACCCGTTATCAGCTGGAGCAATCCTCCCTGTTTCATTCGCCGGTTTATGAAGCGGAAGGATGCGGAGATGTTGCAACGATGATGGAATTGCTTTACCGACAGGAGAATCCGTCGGCAGTCAGATACTTAGCTCGGGCGATAATCGCGGTTTTAGCCGATAGGATTGTTCAGCAATGCGGAAAAAGGAGCCAAGAATCGTCTCGCAGAATTGACCTGCTGCTAAAGTTCAGAGAACTACTGCGGAAGAACATAACCGAAGAGAGACGTCCCGGCTTCTATGCCGACAAGCTGAACATATCGCCCATATATCTTAATGAAATCGTTAAGGAGATAACCGGCCGGAGTTCGAGTCAATATATCAAAAACGAAATAACGCTTTTAGCGAAAAGGGAGTTATTTCATACTGCCGACAGCGTTAAGGAAATAGCATACCGCCTGGGCTTTACCGACAATGCTTATTTCACCCGTCTTTTTACCGAAACTGCCGGCGTTTCTCCCAATAAATTTCGAGACAGCATCGGTTAGTCCAACAGATACCTTATTCGTTGCATTGATTCGCGAGTAGAATTTTGAGAACTTTGCACTCAAAAAAAGACTATGGTTTTCTCAAAATTAAAGAAGCGCATGGCAACGCCCTATATTGCCATCAATCCCCACAATTGTGTTGCTTGCTGGGAATGTATTCCGGCCTGTCCCAAACACGTTCTCGGAAAAGTTGCGCTGCCGTTCCACAAACACGTTCGCATAGTCGATGCCGACGCTTGCATAGGATGCAATAAATGTATCCGAACATGCTCACACGGAGTGTTTACGTCCTTGAAATAGTATGAAGAAAGTAACCAAATTAAAACTTTGTAATTGGAGTCTGGTAATTGCTTTGGCTGCTGTATTACTCTCAGGAATCGCAACCGCAGTAAGGTGGATCGTAACTAATACTCATTCACCACTCGGAGGAATCCATGGAAAACTCGGATTCCTAATGCTCATCATATCGATATTTCACATTGAAAATCGATTATACTTCTTCAAAAGGAAGAAGTAGACTAAATCATTAGCTGAAATTATCTTCATGCTAAACTTAGTTATCTGAAGGGTTCCAAAGAATCGGCTCATACGCGAAAGACATTGAAGTGGAGACGCAGGCGTAACCTCGATGGGTCTGGCGTTTTTGCCGTTATTGATGAAACCCAAGATAGGTTATGTAAGTTATAACCGCGATAACCTCACTCGGTGTTAGAACTCTGAGTAAGTTAGGCGGCAATGTATTCCACGATAGGCTCGCAACGACACGGCGCCACATGAAATATGGTTCGTCTGGAGCGTTTGCCGTTACAGCAAGGCTCTATTATCTTTGAATGTAATTCTTTAGCTTGTTGTTGGAATTCAATGGGGTCACATCGTCAAGCAAAAGAGAGTCAACCATATGGAGAGTGCCTTGCTTATATTTCTGGAAGTGACATGATGATATATGACTTTTGTATGCCTCCTGACTTGCGTATGTTTCCAAGATAGTTATGTTGCACGGATTTTCCTTATCTGCCACTGCATACATTGTTAATACGCCGGGCTCGGTTTCAAGTGATATGATTCCAACCTCCACAGCATACTTCATGTATTCTTCCAGGTAGTCAGGATTTACCTGAATCTTTGACAGTCGCACTATTCCGTCATTTTGCATCGGTAATTTTTCGCACATATCATAATCCTTTTTAGACTGTTGGTCACCACAGCCAGTGAGTAAAATAAGCCCAAGAGCGACCTGTTTAACAAAATTCAATCTTAGTTTCATATCACATTGTGTTCTGCAGGAATTTCACCGACAATATTTGTGTGGATCTTTCTAAGAAAAGCCAATCCATTTTCATATTCTTCCTCTGTCATTCCTTCTCTTCCCTTACTTACGGCCGTATTTATGGCTTCTGAAATTAATTTTTGATTGGAGATTGCCTTCTCGGTCAAAAAAATAGCATTTTTTGAGCCTGACACGGCTTTGCGGATTATAAACCCGTTCTCCTCTAAAGTGTTAAGTGACCGACTTATACCTGCCCTGTCCTTACCCACTTTTCTCGCTATATCACTTTGGCTCTGACCATCTCTGAGAAATAGATTTTGCAGAATGGCAAATTGCGCATGATTGAGCGGAAGCCCAACTCTATGGAGCGATCTATTTAGCTCAGCTACAAGTGAGTTAAAAGCAAAGTCGAGCCACACACCCAATAGCTCATATTCCGGTTTTATCATTTCAGTTCCTTTTTCACTACTGTCCACTAAAAATGGACGGGGTTAAAAATTAAATAAATTCGGTTCAC
>CAMWRW010000095.1 GCA_947176755.1 uncultured Porphyromonadaceae bacterium | reverse complement strand
GAAGGATTTGCTTACGCAGCTCGAAATCAGGATTTGGCAGGGGCTCGGTAATACCCCATTTAAATCGGTCGATAAGACGGTCGGCGATACCGTCAAGTTCCATCGGAGGACGGTCGCAAGTGAAAATGAGTTTCTTGTTGTTCTGGTGAAGATGATTGAAAATCGGGAAGAGAGTTTCAGCCGTTCCTCTTTTAGAAATGAGTTCCTGAAGGTCGTCAAAAAGAATGCAGTCCATGCTCTGGAACCAGTTGATGAACTGGGGAATCTCCTTTTTCAACATTGCGTTGACATAGAGATTCTGGAACTGTCGCATGGGCACGAAAAGAACTCTTGCACGCGGATTGCGCTCTTTGATACGGATACCGATGGCCTGAATAAGATGAGTCTTTCCTACGCCAACATTCCCATAAAGGAAGAAGGGATTGAAATCGGGTTTCTCGGGATGGTTGGCGATATGTTCCGCTATGGTGAAGGGAAGACGATTACTTTTCCCGACACAATAGTTTTCAAAATTCAGAGAACTGTTGAGCTGGGGATCAAAATCGACAGGACGTTCATCCACCGGAGCTTTTTCCACCTGCCGAGTGACACGGCTATGGATAGCGTGGGATTTCTCCGGGCTGCGCAATTTCACGGCGGACCCTTGGTCAGCGGAGACGACATTATACTCGTACTCAAGCGTCACATCAGGTCCGAACACTTTACGGAGCGCGAAGAGAAGGATATCATAGAAATCATCTTCATACTTCTCGACATAGAAGTGGGTCGGCAGCTTGAGCAACAGCCTGTTATTGGCAAAGCCCTTAGGTTCGGCACATTTAAACCATGTGTCGAAACGTTCTTCCCCAACACTTGCCCGGATTAAGTCGAGGCACTTTTTCCATTTTTGAGCGTAATCATCCATCTTTTGCATCAGTTTCGGCTATAGGTATCGGCGTGCCATCCCACGCATAAACCGGCCGAAACGGAGCACAAAATAACGACAAAAAAAGAGAAAAAAAAAATCTAATTGCTATTGCAAAAAAAGAAAATTCTTGTATTAAGTTCAGGCGTTCCACCAACTGTAAATCCCGCGGAATAATCAAATTGTTCGTTGACCATAATTATAGGGAATTCCCGCGAAATTCTGAGCCAATTCAATACCTTGGCAGAATATTAAGGAGTCGGATTTGCAGTTTTGATTTTGCTTTATTGGAAAAGTTGGTTAATTTTGCCATTACACATCCCGGCGTCCCGTCTGCTCCCCGCAGCAGAGCAAATACATTGATACGACCGGCAAAAATAGAATCTAATGGATATAAGACTAAATAACCATCTGATACATCTACCGGCAGATGTCGAAACATTGGCCGAGCTCGCAGCCAATCAAGGCATTCCCTCCGGAGGGACAGCCATAACGCTGAATAATAAAATAATCCGTCGGGAAAAATGGGCTGAGACCATTCTTCAAGAGGGAGATTCGGTAGTTGTTATCACGGCTGCATTCGGCGGATGAAGTAAATGTCCTGGAAAACGATCGTCATCACTCCGCCTCAATTCTGCGAGAGAGAATGTGAGAAAATCTGCCGGCTTATTGACAGCGGGGTAAATTATATTCACCTTCGCCATCCTGCAGCGGACATAGAAGAGTTCAGGAATATACTTAAAGGATTGCCCGAGAGATATCACCCGCACATAAGACTTCATAGCCACTTCGGTCTTGTCAATGAGTTTCCTATAGGAGGGCTGCACCTCAATCGCCGTTGGCCACTGGCCGAGCTCAAGAGTACACCGCTAAGCAAGAGTTGCCATTCTATCGAGGAACTTAAAGAGAATGACAGACAAGGATATGAGTATCTGACATTGTCACCAATTTACGATTCGATATCCAAAGAAGGCTACAAGGCAGCCTTTTCAAGCGAAGATTTGTCAGCGATCGGATCGTTTACAACTCCGGTTATGGCGCTCGGAGGAATCAAACCCGATCATTTCCACTTCTTAAAAGGAATAGGGTTTCGCGGGGCGGCCTTGCTCGGAGCAATATGGCAGGGGGATTTTGACAGAAACCTTGACGTGCTTATCGGAGGGATTGAGGCTCTTGGAAAAGAGGGAGTCTGAACCAACCGGAGGTCAAGGAGCGTTAAATAATAAAAAAGAGATTATGTTACTGCAATACATCACAAATACTGATTCGCCCGTCTCGGTTGTGGATCAGGTCAGAGGAGTCCTGGATGGAGGCTGCCGCTGGATTCAGGTAAGGATGAAGGATGCTTCAGATGAAGAAGTGACCAAAGTTATTGAAAAGATAAAACCCTGGTGTCTTGAGGAAGGAGCTTTCCTCATTCTTAACGATAGGGTTGAACTCGCCAAAACACTGGATGTCGGAGGAGTCCATTTGGGGAAAGAGGATATGCCCCCCTCACAAGCAAGAATGATTCTTGGCCCTGCAGCCGTGATTGGCGTGACGGCAAACACGTTCCAGGATGTTTTGGCGGTAAGAAGTCTTGATATCGACTATTTCGGATTCGGACCTTACGCGGAAACGAAAACAAAGAAGAATCTTGCACCCGTGCTCGGACTTGAAGGCATTGCAGAACTGAGCAGACGGATGCTTCAGGAGGAAATCGATATCCCGCACGTTGCTGTCGGAGGAATCCGGAAAGAGGATGTGGTGGCTCTGATGAAAGCTGGAGTCAACGGTGTGGCAGTGAGCGGAGCGATAGCGTTCGCACCTGATATCCGGAAAGCTACTGAAGAATTCGTGGAGATACTGAAACCATTCGTGAAGGCGGATGAAGAAATGAAATAAAAGAGAGATGGAAGACAGATTGGAAATAGGCGGGAGGGAATTCAAATCCCGTCTTTTCGTTGGCACGGGAAAATTTCCGTCGCCTGAAGTGATGCTTGAATCAATCAAAGCATCCGGGTCAGAGATGATAACAGTGGCGATGAAACGTGTCAACATGATGAACGAGGCCACCGACGATATGCTGACACATATCAACAGGGATCATGTCCAGCTTCTTCCCAATACGTCGGGAGTCAGGAACGCCGAGGAGGCGGTTCTCGCGGCACAGATGAGTCGCGAGATATTCAACACGAATTTCATCAAACTTGAAATACACCCCGACCCCAAATATTTGATGCCGGACCCGATAGAGACTTTGAAAGCGACAGAAATACTGGCGGCAGATGGATTCGTCGTGTTACCGTATATACAGGCAGATCCTGTTCTGTGCAAGCTGCTCGAAGAAGCAGGCTCGTCGGCGGTGATGCCCCTGGCGGCCCCTATCGGGACGAACAAGGGATTGATTACGCGCGACCTGCTTGAAATTATCATCGAACAATCTCAGGTTCCGGTTGTGATAGATGCCGGACTGGGAGCCCCCTCCCATGCTGCCGAAGCAATGGAGCTAGGCGCTGATGCAGTGCTTGTGAACACTGCGATAGCCGTAGCAGGCGACCCGGTAATGATGGCGCAAGCGTTTAGAAAGGCTGTAGAGGCAGGACGCGAGGCATTTCGGGCCGGACTCGGAGGAATTTCCAAGACTGCAAGAGCAACAAGCGAACTAACAAGTTTTCTTGACTGACCAATAATTAAAAATAACAACACGAGACAACAACAACAACAACGAAAATAATGAATATTGAAAATATCGACGTCTCCTCATACCCAAATTCAACAAAAATATATGTTGAAGGTAAAAATAGAGGAGTAAAAGTTGGGATGCGGAAAATCCATCAGTATCCGACAGTCAAAATAGAGAATGGGAATAGAGTGGAATATCCCAACGAGGATATCGTGGTATACGACACATCGGGTCACTACACC
>CAMWRW010000094.1 GCA_947176755.1 uncultured Porphyromonadaceae bacterium | reverse complement strand
GGACTGTCAGCCATTCGGGAGTGCCGATGCCGAGCAGCCAGTTATTGAATCCTTCGGTCCATATTCCGAAATCGAACATGATTTGTAAATTTGCTTAGTTAGTTTCTGTGAAGTAGATAACGGGAAAGGAGAATCAGCGGTCGATATCGGGAATAACGAAGTCGAGCGCAGCGCCAATCGTAATAAGGTCGGCAATCATATTGCCGGTACAACAGAGATCCATCACGCCCACGAGGTTGAAGCAAGGACTCTGGAAATGGACGCGGTAAGGAGTCTTCTCTCCGGTCGATTCGATATATACACCGAATGTGCCTCGGCTGGCCTCCACCTGCTGATACCATCTTCCGACGGGGAGCTTGACAATCTTGGGCACCTGAGCACGAATGTCGCCTTCGGGGATGTTGTCGACAAGCTGGGCAAGAATACGACAGCTCTGTTCGATTTCCTTCATGCGGACCATATAACGCGAATAGGAGTCGCACCCGTCAAGAAGTACTTCCTCAAAGTCAAGTTCAGAGTAAATCGAATAGGGACGAACCTTGCGACAGTCGCAGCTCCAGTTCGAGCCACGCCCGCTCGGTCCGGTGATATCATAGTTCACTGCATCCTCACGCGAAAGCATTCCGACCCCTTTAAGACGGTTCATCGCGATAATGTTTCCGCTGAACACCTTATGATATTCTTTCAGGCGATCGGGCATTATCTCGATAAGATGTTTTACATCTTTAACGAAATCAGGATGCAGGTCGGCAATTACGCCACCGATCACATTATAGTTCATTGACATTCGCGCGCCACAAGTTTTCTCGAATATGTCGAGTACAAGTTCGCGCTCACGGAAACCGTAGAAGAACGCCGTAGTGGCACCGAGGTCCATCGCCGTACAACCGAACGAAAGGAGGTGGGATGAGATACGCATAAGCTCATCCATCATAACCCGAATCACTTCGGCACGTCTCGGTATCTCAAGGCCGAGAGCCTTTTCGATACACATGCAAAGACAGTGGCGGTTCTGATGAGCGGACATATAGTCCATGCGGTCGGTAAAGTGAAGAATCTGAGGATAGCCGAGACCCTCGGAAAGTTTTTCGATTCCGCGGTGAATATAACCGGAAACGACGTCGACTTTCTTGACCTCCTCGCCGTCGATCGAGGCACGGAAGCGCATAACACCATGCGTCGAGGGATGCTGAGGACCGATATTGACCACATAGTCTTCTGCAGCAAACACTTTGCCGGGAACTTCCTTGAGCTGACCGTTGCTGTCGATTTCAAAGCTGCGTGTGTCATCCTCGTTTACCTCATCCTCAAGACGAATGGGGTTAAGTTTGGGATCGGCGTCATAATCCTTGCGAAGGGGGTGGCCGACCCAGTCGTTACGCAGGAAGAATCTGCGCATATCGGGGTGTCCGACAAACTTGATGCCGAGCAGGTCATAGACCTCGCGTTCCTGGAAGTTAGCGACTTTCCAGAGGTCGGAAACGGAGTGTATATAAGCGTTGTCGCGATCTCCGGCGGCGATAACCTTAACCGAGATCATGTCCCAACCGCGGGAAGTCGAGGTCAGATAATAGATAACGCCGAGAGACTCCTTCCAGTCCATACCGACGAGAGCCGTCAGGACATCGAATTCGAGCCCCTTTTCATTTTTGAGACGTTCGGCGACGTGATGCCAATCGGCCTCTGCCACGATAACGAGGAGGTCTTCACCCTCTTCGAACTCTGCGGCGGGATATATATTTTTGATTCTTTCTTTAATATCGCTCATGCTGTGAAGATGATTAGAGGGGTTGGCTTAGCTTATCTGGCCTTTCTCTTCAGGGTGTTCGGCGAAGAACTGGTCGATTTTCTCCTTTCGGTTAACACCACCAAAGAACTTCTGGACCTTGATTTTGCGCTGGAGCTGCATAAGGCCGTAGAACATAGCTTCCGGGCGGGGAGGACATCCCGGGATGAAGACATCAACGGGAATAATTTCCTCGACGCCGGGCACGACACAGTAAGAATTCTTAAACGGGCCTCCTGAAACGGCGCAACCACCGCAAGCGATCACATATTTGGGCTCGGCGAGCTGTTCATAAAGGCGGCGCATAACGGGAGCCATCCGATGGACGATTGTTCCCTGCACCATAACGTAGTCAGCCTGACGGGGGGAGTTACGAGCGACTTCGAATCCGAATCGCGCCATATCATAACGAGCCGCACCGAGGCTCATGAACTCGATAGCGCAGCAGCTCGTGCCGAAGCAGAGCGGCCAAAGAGAGTTGGAAATACCCCAATTGATCAGGTCGTCAAACTTGCCAACCATCACGTTGGCACCGGTGGCGTTAAGTTCTTCAACGAGCGAATCGATGTATTCGTTATCCTTGAAGTCCTCACGCGTCATGCTTTTGATATGGTCTACTCCCATTTAAGCGCTCCTTTCTTCCAGGCGTAAGCCAGGCCCAATATTAAGACAAACATAAAGATTCCGATACAGAGAAGTCCCTGTACCCCGAGGGAACGCATCACTACCGACCAGGGATAGAGAAACACAACCTCGACATCGAAGAGGAGAAACAGAATGGCAAAGATATAATATCCTGCCTTGAACTGAATCATTGAATCGCCACGAGTCGGAATACCACACTCGTATGGCTCCGCTTTTCTGACGCTGAACGACTTCGGAGAAATCAATTTTGCGATAAGCAACGCTGCGAATACCAGTCCGAGACCGGTCAGCACAGCCGTAACCGACAACTCGGCGTTGCTTATTTGGCACAACAGATTCATAAACCGTTAGTATTTAATTAATTAGGTTAGATCATATCACTGCGATGAATATACGTCGCAGCAATTATGCGCAAAGTTACCTATTTTTTCCCAATCCTCAAACAAATTTTAGCAACATATCAGCCGAAATCCGCCCGATATGTTTTAAAATATATTATTACCTCAAAATTATTTTTAACATTTAGCCCAAATGCAAGGCCCTTTCCGGGTTTATCGAATCTGATCATAATAAACAACACCGGGCCGGGATGTTCCCGACCCGGCGAAGGGGATCCGAGGTTGTCGGAAGGTTATTCCTCAGAGGGAAGCACAACGCACTTTCCTTCAAAATGTCCTACGAAACGTGACATCACGGTATAGTCAATCTCAACTTGAGTCATATCGACAGAGGACTTCATCTCGAAGCTGTCGAATTTGTAGCTGTCGTTAGTAAGGAATCCTCCGTCGCCTATTGTCTCGGGGGAAATATTGGCGGGAGCGCTGATTGAGAAACCGTTCTCATCGAACACTACGGGGAGACCTCTCAACGCGATATTGAGCGAAACTTTCATTGCTTCAGCGAAACGCGCTTTCAGGAAAAAGACATCCGCTGTATAATTTCCGTTATTATTGAGGTTCATGACCACACGATATTCGATATCGTTTGTGGAAAACGGATTCGTGCCGGAGATGGTGGTCGTAGTCTCTCCACGGAAGGTCATATCGGGCCAGAAAGTACGCACGTTCGCACCATTGAAGTCGTAGGTCATCACCGGATAGTAGCCAAGGGTAGAAACAGGCTTTGACACGGGATAACCTTCAATCTTCTCGGAAGGGGAAAAGACCGCAGTGGTGAGATAGCAATTGAGGTCGGTGATTTGTCCACCGGTACCGGTTACATCTTTCCCACCCATCATGACAACATTGAAAATGACATCATCGAATCTTGCGACGCCCGACCAATATTTAAACTTATCGGTGGAGAAAGTTTCAGTCGAAGAGGCATTGACACGGAGATCTTCCGTCGACACGACCACGAGGGATTTGATTCGGTCAAACAAATAGTTATATGTTGTCTTGGAAATGACAGGAGCCTGCCCCTCCTGAGTGACAAGACTATAAGTTGTGACGGGATCCTGCACCTCATCAACCGGATTGGATTCGTTGCACGAAGCAAACATGATTGCAGCAAGAGAAACTGCAAGTAAAGATTTTTTCATTTTATGATTAGTTTTCAGTTTTATCAAACAATGGTCCGCCGGGCTAGAAAATCAAAGTTGGAATCGGAAAGTGACTCCGACCTGAACAGGCCGTCCCTTTTGGAGAAACTCATTTCCCATCGATAGGAAATAAAAAGTATAATACTTTGTAGAGGAAAGATTTTTCCCCCATAACTGGACGCTCCATTTGTCGGCGCGTAAAGATATTGATGCTCCTGGAAGAAGATAGAAAGGTTGGGAAAGGGAGTTCTCCTCGTTCCAATAAATCTTTCCGGCCCCGCTCACGTCGGCATCAAGTTCGACCGCATAGGCCCTCCCCCCG
>CAMWRW010000093.1 GCA_947176755.1 uncultured Porphyromonadaceae bacterium | reverse complement strand
GGTGCAACTTCCATGCAGCGTCAGATGGGATCCGTAGGTTACGCCATGAATTCCGGACGTCAGATTAATGTGATGAATCCCGCTTCTTATGCCTCGATAGACTCCCTGACTTTCCTTTTCGACATAGGAGGCGACATGACTATCCTCTGGAGCGAAGAACAGAAAAAACATACACATTCCTTCGGAGGAGGCCTTGACTATGTAACGATGCAATTCCCTATCTGCAGCTTTATGGGCGGTTCGGCAGGTCTTGTTCCTTACAGTTCTGTCGGCTACGCCTTCGGAAACAGCATCGAACACGGCACGATGGAGAATCAGGGATCGGGCGGTATTTCTCAGGCATACCTCGGAGTGAGCGGAAAATTCAAGGGTTTCGCTATTGGTGCGAATGTCAGCTATAATTTCGGAACAATCGCCAATGATGTGTTCTCAACTCCGACCGGGCAGGGGCGCACGAAGTTCGAACATGTAATGAGCGTGCGCGACTGGGATATTCAGATCGGAGCGCAGTACACTCTCCATCCCTCCAGGTTCGATAAGGTTGTGCTCGGTGCAACCTACAGCCCTCGCAAGACGATGCACGGCAAGACCTGGGCAACCTTGCAGGAGATGACCCAGGATTCTTATCCCGACACGGTTGCCTTTTCCAAAATGCGCGACAAGTATTTCCTTCCCAATCGCGTTGGTGCCGGAGTCTCGTATACGCGAGAGCGCGCGAGTCGATTCCTCGTTGAATTCGACTTCACGTGGGAAGGATGGAAAGACGCCCCCTATTCCCCTCTCTATAACGAACGCAACCCGGAACAGGTCGTGTTTGAGGGAATGACTTTCAACAATAGGACCAGATTCGCTCTCGGTGCTGAATTTGTGCCTAAAGTCCGCGGTAGCTATACGGAACGCATCACTTATCGCCTCGGAGCTTACTATTCCAATGACTATCTTAGGATTCAAGGAAACTCCGTCCGCGATTACGGCGTAACGTGTGGTTTCGGTTTCCCGACCCCCGAAGGAAAGACGATGATAAATCTCGGCCTTGAGTGGAAACATCGACAGTCATTTCCGACGGCCCTCCTCACTGAAAACTATCTTAACATCACGCTCGGAGTCAATTTCAACGAAGTATGGTTCTTCAAGCGTAAACTGAAATAACCCCTTTCGCAGACCCTGTATGAAACACAGCCGGTGGTTGCCAATTCTGTTCGTCTCGCTTATCGGCGCGGCGGCCTGCACCGATGAAAGAAAAATCGATGTAGCCTCTTCAATCGTGCCTTCGCGCATGCCGACAATGACAACCGAGAATGTCTCCACACTTATTTCTGACTCCGGCGTTGTGAAATATAAGATCGTCGCTCCTGTCTGGAAGGTTTATGAGGAAGTCGACACCCCGTATTGGATTTTCCCGAAAGGAATCTACCTTCAGCAGTATGACCCCTACTTCAAAGTCGTGGCCACGGTGGCGGCCGATTCTGCAAAATTCTTTCAGGTCCAGAAGCTATGGTTGCTTCAGGGAAACGTCGAAGTGACCCGCCCCCCGGCCGACCTTTTCTATTCCCAGCGGTTATTCTGGGATCAGCGTCGCGCGCGCGTGTATTCCGACACGTTCATTCACATTGAGAATGCAACTCATGTGCTCGAAGGGATCGGATTCGAATCAAATGACAAATTCACTGTCTACCGAGTTCTAAAGCCCCAAGGTATATTCCCCGTAAACAGTTCCGACCTCTAATCCCTCCTTTCATAAATAAGAATATCAAAAGATGGATTTGCCCTTATATCAATCCGTAGTAATCGCCATTGTGGCCGTTATCTTTTCAGGCCTTTTCTCCGGCACGGAAATAGCATTCGTGCAGTCAAGCAAGGTCAGAATGGAGATCGACGCAGCCAGAGGCGGACTAATCGATCGTATAATCAGACGTTTCTCCAGGCATGAGGATATGTTTATTTCGACACTGCTTGTCGGAAACAATGCCGTGCTCGTGGTTTATGGTATCGCATTCTCAGCAATTGTAAATCCATTTCTCGAACGTTGGTTTGATCATAACGAAGCTCTCGTGCTGATCACTAATACCATCGCCTCGACCGGAATCATTCTGATCACGGGAGAATTCCTTCCCAAGACAACATTCCGCATCAATCCTAATTTCATGATGCGCCTTCTCGCTCTTCCCTTATTCCTTATATATCTGTTGCTGTATCCTCTGTCATGGCTCGTGTCGGCAATCTCAAGAGGCCTGATGCGTCTTTTCGGAATAAAAGGGGAGAACGGCGTCGCGCCCCGACTCACAATCGAGGAGCTCGACGATTATCTCTCGCAACAAATGGAGGAACAGACCTCACGCCAGACCGTTGAGAATGAAGTGAAGATTTTCCATAAGGCAATTGATTTCAAGGACACGGAAATCGTCGAGTGCATGACTCCCCGCAATGAAATCGTGGCCGTCAATATCGATTCCACCTCCCGCGAACAGCTGATCAAGACCTTCATAGCAACCGGACTGTCAAAAGTTATCGTTTACAGAGGGGATATAGACGATGTGCTGGGATACATTCATGTGTCGGAACTCTTCAATGAGCGAGCCGACTGGCATAAAAAATTGAAACCTGTCATCTACACTCCCGAAACAATGCTCGCCAACAAGATGATGCATCGGATGATGGCCGAGAAGCGGAGCATAGCGATTGTGGTCGATGAATTCGGATGCACCTCCGGATTGGTCACGCTCGAAGACCTCGTTGAAGAAATATTCGGGGAAATTGAGGATGAACACGACCGCAACCGGATAGTGGCCAGGGAGACATCCCCCGGAAATTACGTATTCTCCGGCCGTGCCGAAATCTCCATGATTAACGAAAAATTCGGGCTGGACCTCAAAGAGTCGGAAGAATATAACACTCTTGCCGGCTATATCCTTGAGCATCTTGAAGAAATTCCCCGGACAGGAGACAGCTTTACGATCGACGGATTGCAATTCACCGCCACCCGAGTCACATCAACAAGAATAGAACTCGTGAAAGTAGAGCGCGTTGATGAAGAACGATCCTGATTCAAATCAGCAGCGGGGACATCTGTCGCATACGAAGTGAAAACCAATTGGCGGCGGATTTTGAGTAGAAAAATAAAAAAATTGTTAACGGATATGGAAATCCCACAAAATAGTTTTATCTTTGTGCTGGAATCCCTTCCCGAGTCAAGACAACCGGAGCGAGCGGATGACGCCGTAAATGCCGGACTCGCGCCAATCAAGCCGTTAGTATAAGGAAGTTGAGGCCCCGGGTGCGAATAGATTCCATTATCAAGTACCTCATCATTAATGAACACGAACGACACCTTCAAATCCAGTGTAATTGGGATGCAAGGCAATCTTCTGTCTTTCGCGCTCAAGCTTACGACCAATAGGGAAGAGGCTCATGACCTGGTGCAGGAAACAACCCTGAAAGCTCTTAACAACGAAGAAAAATTCGTAGACAATACGAACTTCAGCGGTTGGATGATGACCATCATGCGTAACATCTTCATCAATAACTACCGTAAGCGTGTGCGGGAGAACACCGTTGTTGACGTCACGGAGGATCTTTATCATCTCAATGTTTCGCAGGATTCGGGTATAGATACGCCCGATGGTGCTTTTGCTGCGAGCGAGATCTCATCAATTCTCGCCTCGTTCCCGGAGGATTATCGCAAACCTTTCTCAATGCACGTGGCCGGTTACAAGTATGAAGAGATTTCAGAAAGACTCTCCATGCCCCTCGGCACTGTTAAGTCCCGCATCTTCTTCACCCGAAAAAGAATGCGTGAGATTTTGAAAGACTATCGTTAATCATCAAGTCTCTTTCCATTCAACTCTGTGATGCGAACCCCCCGGTTTTGTCCGGACGCTTTCAATCTACGAAGCCCCTGATTTAAAAAAGAAACAGATTAAGCTACGAAAAGGATTTTAAAGTACGCAAATATGTCCGCCTTATACTTATAAAGGAATAGAGGACCCGTCAATTCCCGGATCAAAGATCCTGATTCGTATGAATCCCGGCAGGAAATGGCGCAAAAGTTAATAGGAAAACCGCGTCCGCGATGCTTCGGCATCGCGGACGCTAACTTTTTTTCACGCCCCTCCATAGCGGAGAATTTAAAAATTCGATCTCTTTTTACCACAGTCAAACATTATAAAAGTGTTGAATTTACATAATGAAACATATTTTAACATTTATTGATTTAGTAGATAATCAACGAGTTGTACGGATAAGAAAAGAAAAATTGGAACTTTTTTACGAAAGGTCTTGACAAGGGCGAACTTTTGCTATAATTTTGCAT
>CAMWRW010000092.1 GCA_947176755.1 uncultured Porphyromonadaceae bacterium | reverse complement strand
GCGCGCTACGTTCGGGACGTAGAGGTCGGGCGTTCGAGTCGCCTCACCCCGACTGAGCCGGTGAAAGCACTGCTTTCCCCGGCTCATTGCTTTTTTATAGCTTCCTTTTGTCACTTTCTAAGACATTCGAGACATGAAAGATTTCAAACGAACTCTCATCACTACCGCTCTCCCTTACGCCAACGGCCCTGTCCACATCGGTCATCTCGCCGGCGTTTACGTCCCTGCCGACATCTATGCCCGGTATCTTCGCCTCCGCGGTGAAGAGGTCCTCCTCATCGGCGGTTCAGACGAACATGGCGTCCCTATCACCATCAAGGCTCGTAAGGAGGGCGTTACTCCCCAGGATATCGTTGACCGTTACCATAATATTATCAAGGATTCTTTCAAGGAGTTCGGAATATCTTTCGACGTCTACGGACGGACAACTTCCGAAACTCACCGCCGCACTGCCTCCGACTTCTTCCGCCGTCTCTACGACAAGGGGGAATTCGTCGAGAAAACTTCCTTGCAGCTCTACGACGAACAGGCCCAACAGTTCCTCGCCGACAGATATGTCACCGGAACCTGCCCTCACTGCGGGAATCCCTCGGCCTACGGCGACCAGTGCGAAGCCTGCGGAACTTCCCTTAACGCAACCGACCTGATCGACCCCCGCTCTACGATCACCGGCTCCGTACCCGTGCTGCGCGAGACCACCCATTTCTATCTCCCTCTCGACAAATGGCAGAAACCTCTCGAAAAGTGGATTCTCGACGACCATCAGGAATGGAAGACTAACGTTTACGGCCAGTGCAAATCATGGCTCGACATGGGGCTCCAGCCCCGCGCTGTCAGCCGCGATCTCGACTGGGGAATCCCCGTGCCCGTCGACGGAAACGAAGGGAAGGTCCTTTACGTCTGGTTTGACGCTCCGATCGGTTATATCTCCAACACTATTGACCTCGTCGGCGACGATTACACCAAATGGTGGAAAGACCCCGAGACCCGCATGCTCCATTTCATCGGAAAGGACAACATCGTGTTCCACTGTATTGTCTTCCCCGCCATGCTGATGGCCGACGGCTCTTTCAATCTCCCCGACAACGTCCCCGCAAACGAGTTCCTCAACCTCGAGGACGATAAAATCTCAACCTCCCGCAACTGGGCCGTATGGCTTCACGAATATCTCCGCGATTTCCCCGGAAAACAGGATGTGCTCCGCTATGTGCTGACTGCAAACGCCCCTGAAACGAAAGACAATAACTTCACTTGGAAAGATTTCCAAGCCCGAAACAACAGCGAATTGGTGGCCATTCTTGGTAATTTCGTGAATCGGGCAATTGTCTTGACCCATAAATATTTCGATGGCATTGTTCCGGCTGCCGGCGAACTCACCGAAGCAGAAACCTCACTCATCGAGGATGTAAAGAAGCTCAAAGAGGAATTGACCGAGGCTCTCGACACGTTCCATTTCCGCGAAGCCCTTCGTCTGGCGATGGATATGGCTCGCGCCGGAAATAAATATCTGCAGGAAACCGAACCGTGGAAAGTCGCCAAGACCGACATGGCGCGCACGGCCACCATTCTTAACACGGCAATCCAGATGTGTGCCAACCTTTCGATTGCATTCGAACCCTTCCTTCCCTTTATGTCGGCAAAATTGGTCAAAATGCTCGGCGAAGACCATATAACATGGGATATGCTGGGTTGTTTCGACCTCGTTCCTGCCGGAGCCGAACTGGGAGAACCCGAACTTCTGTTTGAAAAGATCGAAGATTCAACCGTAGAGGCCCAGGTTCAGAAACTTCTCGACACGAAGAAAGCCAACGAAGAGGCCGCTTGGAAACCCGCGCCCGTCAAGGAGGACTGCTCGTTCGAAGACTTCGAAAAACTCGACATCCGCGTCGGAAAGATTCTCGAATGTTCCAAAGTAAAGAAGTCGAAAAAACTCCTGCGCTTCCTTATCGACGACGGCATGGAGAAGCGCACGATTCTCAGCGGCATCGCCCAGAGCTATCCTGACCCCGAAGCCCTTGTCGGCAAGGAGGTCTGCTTCATCGCCAACTTCCCTCCCCGCGTGATGATGGGCATCGAGTCGCAGGGCATGATAATGAGCGCGGTCAACCCCGACGGCACCCTAACGCTGATCTCCCCCTCGGCCGAGGTCCGTCCCGGCGCTCAGGTCGGTTAACAATTCGTCGACCGGCCCCATGACCCGTTCAAAACGCATATTCCGCAGAATCCTGCCGCTGGCCGCCATGAGCTCCATGCTCCTGGCTGCCTGCGGCGGTCGCGACCCGTTCGTCAGAATGGCGCGCGACAAGGATTCGCTCCCCGACATTGAGAATCACTCGCTCCCCCCGTCGGAGGCCGCCTCTGCGGAAGAAGCTCCGGCGCGCCCCGAGGCCCGAATCCCTCAATTGAAGGAGACCATCCCCGCGGCCCGGCCTGCAAGACCCGGCAGAATCCAAATAAACTCCCTCGGCAGACTGGCCGACGTGTTCAACGACTCCAACAAATATCAGTATATATTTGCCGAAAGAGTCGGCATCCGTCCTATGGCAAGCGTGACGGACGCTTACTTCACGTCGAAACCGATCGTGAAAATAACGAGTTGCGACCTCTACACGGTCGACTCTCTCACCCATTCCATGCCATACCTCGTCCCCGAGGCCGCCGCTCTCCTTGCCGACATTGGCCGTGGATTCCGCGACTCTCTCAAATCTCGCGGCGCCGACGGTTACAGAATCCGTGTCACAAGCCTCCTGCGGACCCCGCATACCGTCAAACGCCTCCGACGCATCAACCGAAACGCTACGGACTCCTCGACCCATCAGTTTGCCACGACCTTCGACATCTCCTACACCCGCTTCGACTGTTTCGACTCCTCGCGGGTCGTCGTCCAGGAAGACCTCAAGAATCTCCTCGCCGAAGTTCTCTGGGATCTCCGCAGAAAGGAGCGGTGTCTGGTCAAATATGAACGCAAGAGTCCCTGTTTCCACATCACGACAACCGGAAAATGACCTTTTCAATCTTTTTCCCTTTTCGCGCGTTATAATGACAAAGGGGATTCGCTCCTCATGATGGAAATTATAAATATAAACCCAAAATAGAAAAAAGAAAGATTATTATGGAAAATTCAGATAAGCTCAGCTATGCCTGGGGTCTCGCGATGGGCCGTCAGCTGCAGGGCATGGGCGTAAAGGAACTCAACTCCGAGAGATTCAAAGATGGTGTGAAAGTTGCTTTCGACGGCGGCACGCCTGAAATTCCCGTTGAGGAAGCTCAGAAACTGATCACGGATTATCTCACCGAACTCCAGCAGAAGGCTGAGGCCGCTGCCCGCGAAGCCGGCGAGAAGTTCCTTGAAGAGAACAAGAAAAATGAAAAGGTACAGGTCACGGCCTCCGGTCTGCAGTATATCGTGGAGAAGGAAGGCGAAGGCGCTCAGCCCTCTGCCGAGGATGAGGTGACGGTTCATTATACCGGCAAGCTCACCGACGGCACTGTCTTTGACTCCTCTGTCAACCGCGGCGAACCGGCAACGTTCCCCCTTAACCGCGTGATTCCGGGCTGGACCGAAGGCGTTCAGCTGATGAAGGAAGGCGCTAAATACACTTTCTTCATTCCTTCCGACCTCGCTTACGGCCCGCAGGGTGTGCCCAACGCCATCCCGCCTCACTCGACCCTGATTTTCGAGGTCGAACTCCTCAAGGTTGTAAAGAAATAAGATCCTGTTTATGAAAATCGCTAAAGTAATGGCGTATGGCGCCCTGGGCTTGCTCGCAGCAGCAGGCCTGGGCGCTTGCGCGTCTAAAAATGCCTCCGAGAAGGCTGACTCCGACTCCGTAGTCGCCGCCGTTCAGCCTGAAGCAGCCCCCGTCGATTCGCTCGCGGCTATCTTCGCCGACGCCTCCCGGCGCAGCGATGTAGCCACCGACTCCACCTACGCCGTGACCGAGTCCGGCTTGCGCTACATTATGGTGAAGCAGGGCGACGGCAAATCCCCCGCCGCCACTGATGTCGTGACTGTCCATTATACCGGACGACTCACCGACGGCACCGTCTTCGACTCTTCCGTGTCGCGTGGCGAACCGGCAGCTTTCCCCCTCAACCGCGTAATCGCCGGTTGGACCGAAGGCCTCCAGCTGATGAAAGAGGGTGGCAAAGCCGTGTTCTACATCCCCTCCGCTCTCGGCTATGGACCGGCGGGAGCTCCTCCTGTGATTCCACCAAACGCCGACCTCATTTTTGAAGTCGAGCTCATTAAAGTGGGCGAATAATTCATTTCTAAAGTGTTATGAATAGAAAAACGGCAAAGGGAATCGCCGCGGCTTTCGCCGCGACGATTCTTCTGTGCCCGACCCTCTGCTCCTGCGAAGGCCGGACTATGAATAATATGACCCCGCGCGGTGAAACCGTCGAGGTCAACCCCCTCCCCCCGCCCGGCCCCCGTGGCCGATACAAAACACACAGCCCACCAGACCCCACGAGACAAAGGAAGGACGAGTCGA
>CAMWRW010000091.1 GCA_947176755.1 uncultured Porphyromonadaceae bacterium | reverse complement strand
GCAACATTATACTCTTGACATTACCTCCCCGCCAACCCGAAATATCCGCTGACCCCAATCTATCATGGGCAGGCGACTGTCGGAAGTCTTTTGTATTTCTCTTTCACAAAATTTATGCAGGCTGCGTATATGGGAGGGGCGGCAGACAGGAGTAAAAAAGAAAAAGTCAAATCTTTTCAGACTTGACTTTTCGGAGGTTCCAACCAGATTCGAACTGGTGTGAACGGTTTTGCAGACCGGTACCTAACCACTCGGACATGGAACCTTGTTGCTGTTTGCGAGTGCAAAGTTAGTCACAATTTCTTATTTTGCCAAATATTTTCCCATCTTTTTTTAATCAATCACATTAATTCCGTTGTTTTGAGAGATTTATTTAGATTGCATTAACATTTGTTCGTTTTTATTGTTATTTATATATGCAGTCGGCAGGAAGCAGTCTGCCGTTGCCTATTTAACAACCATAGCAATGGATAAAACCAATTTCAGACCTGAGGGCAAGAACCTATATGGCATTTTCAACGATAGTTTCCCTCCGATTCTCGACGGGGTCACACTCACCGTTGAAAATTATGTCTATTGGCTTGCCCGGAAGGGCAGGGTCCCGTGTGTCGTTACTCCCTGGAACCCTGTAAAGGAGGAGCATCCCTATGATGTGATGCGCTTTTTCTCTCTTCCCATTCGGTCTCGCCACCCTTATCGTTACGGTTATCCTAAACTTGACCCTTATATTTGGAAGAATCTTCGCAACACTGATTTCAAACTTGTTCACGCACATTGCCCTTTCTCTTCCGGGCGTCTGGGCGTTTATGTCAAGAAGAAAAACGGTGTTCCCTTGATCGGCACTTTTCATTCAAAATATCGTGAGGATTTGAAACATTCTTTCAAATATGTGCCGTGGATGGTGCCGATTATAATGAAGCGCATTCTTGATTTTTTCAACGCTTGCGATGAGGTGTGGATTCCTCAGGCCGAAGTTGAACCGACCGTAAGAGAATATGGCTACAAAGGGCCCGTCACGGTCGTTGAGAATGGTAACGACCTCGCTTCTAAAGTGACCGGACCTCTTGACCTGTATAAGAAGGATGCCAAGATGCGTCTGAACATTCCGGAAAATGAGATTGCTTTGCTATTCGTTGGCCAGCATATCTGGGAAAAGGGTCTCGACACGGTCATCGATTCTCTACGCCTGCTCTCGGATAGGGGAGTCAACTTTAGAATGAACCTGATTGGCAACGGTTATGCCGCCCGCGAGATTCAGCAGCGAATCAATGACTACGGTCTTTCCGGGCGTGTCACACTCAACGGAATAATTCAGGAACGCGATCGGCTTAGTGATTTTTACGCAGCCTCCGACCTATTCCTTTTCCCGTCGTTCTATGATAACGCTCCTCTCGTAGTAAGAGAAGCCGCGGCGATGGGCGTCCCCTCAATACTTTTGGAGGGGTCTACGGCCGCCGAAGTCACCCGCGACGGTAAGAATGGAATCCTCACTCAAAAATCCCCTGAAAAATTCGCCGAACTCGTCGAGCATCTCTCCAACAATAGGGAGGAGCTGGCCCGGGTTGCAGTCGGAGCAAGGGAATCCTTGGTGAGAAGCTGGGAGGATGTTGTCAATGAGGTGATCGACCGTTACGACAGTCTTATCCGGCGAAAGCAAAGATAACCGATTGATGTCTTAATCTGATTTCGGATTTCTCTCTTCCCGGAATCATATTATTGGAGATAAAAACTTATAGATGAATAATCCGGAAGATACTTCTAAAGTCGTGAATACAGAAAATTCCTCCGACCGCGGACGCAAGGATTCGGAAGAGTCCAAAGCCTTTTCCTTGTGGAAGGTGTTGCTCCCCGTTATTATAGGCCTCGGAGTGGTGGCGCTAATGTTCTGGCACGAATCTAAAAAAGAAAATCTTGATCAGATTTGGAGCCGGATAGAATTTACACCCTGGGTGATTTTCTGCCTCGTTCTCGGCGTTTTCTGTATGGGTCTGCGTGATATCGGTCTCACATGGCGTTTTCGTGCGCTTACCGACCGACAACTCTCCTGGAAGCAGGCTTGGAGGGTCGATATGATGTGTGAGTTTACAAACTGCGTCACTCCCTCCGCCGTTGGTGGCAGTTCGCTCGGTCCTGTTTTCCTGAACGCTGAAGGAATTGAATTCGGACGGGCAACAACCCTAATGCTCACCACGCTCTTTATGGATGAACTCTTTTTCGTCGTCTCTTGCCCGATTATCGTTCTCCTTACCCCTCAATCTGAAATATTTAATTCAGGAGCCGCAACTTTCTCCTCCGGTATTAAGTTCACCTTCTGGGCGGTTTACGCATTTATATCTCTTTGGACCTTTATTCTTTTCACCGGTATTATTTGGAAGCCGATGTGGATCCAGGCAGTGCTCAACAAGATTTCGAAATGGCGTTTCCTTCGGAAGTGGAGCACTTCGATTCTTGGTCTTGCCGAGAATATGATCGCTACCTCTAAGGAGCTCCGAACTAAACCTATTCGTTTCTGGATGGAAGTTTTCTGGGGGACAGCCCTCTCATGGACAGCCCGTTACTTCGTCGTCAACGCTCTCTTTCTCGGCTTCCTCCCCGGCACCGACCGCTACCAATGGATAATCCTTGCTCGACAGTTCGTTATATGGGTGGTGCTGATGGTCAGTCCCACTCCCGGCGGTGCCGGCTTGAGCGAATGGATCTTCTCTAATTATTATGGAGATTTGGTCGGAACTTCCGCAATGGCTCTGATTCTGGCTATTTTCTGGCGACTGATCACATATTATCTTTATCTTGTCATTGGCTCGGTGATTGTGCCCCAATGGTTCCGCACCACTTATGCGCGGTTTAGGGCGCGTCATAAGAGCGAAACCTCGGATGCGCCCACTTTAGCCGCGCAAGCAGCATCCTCAGGAGCAGAAACCACAACAGAATGAAACCTCTTGTAGTCATACCCGCCCGTTTTGCCTCCTCACGTTTTCCAGGGAAGGTTCTGGCCCCTCTTCAAGGCCGTCCCGTCATCGAACATGTGATGAGGGCCGTGGAGAAGGCTGATTTCCCATTGATTGTAGCAACCGACAATCAGCAGGTCGCTGACTATGTATCGGAGAGTGGAAGGCGCGTCGTTATGACCTCCTCCGAACACATCTCCGGAACAGAAAGAGTCGCGGAAGCCATTTCCCTGGTCGGTGACGAGGCAGAGATTATTATTAATGTGCAGGCAGATGAGCCCTTCTTAACATCAAGGCAAATCGCGACATTGTGCAATTTGCTGGAAACCGATCCGGAAGTCGGGATTGCAACCTTGGCAAGACCGTTTGGTAAGAGCCGACCGGTGGAGATGCTGGAGAATCCCAATTTAGTAAAAGTCGTAACAGACGAAAAGGGGAGAGCATTAATGTTCTCGCGTTCCGTGATACCATTTCTGCGCGACACCCCGCGGAATGACTGGCCGTCGGCCCATCCCTATCTTATCCATGTCGGTATGTACGCATTCCGTAGGGAAACGCTGAAGAGGGTAGTTGACCTTCCCTCAGGCCCGCTTGAGCAAGCCGAGCGCCTCGAGCAATTACGATGGCTTGCAGCCGGAGAGCCGATAAAAGTAGGCATCACACGTCATATAGGTATTGGAATAGACACTCCCGAAGACCTTGCCCTCGCAGAGCAAATTTACACGCATGCAGAGAAGACGGAGCTGTGATTCTGTCTGCAAATATAATAAAATGAATGCAAATCACAACTGCATAGGTGTTTACTATCCTTCGTGTTAACTGTGATTCTTAGGTTGGAAGAAAAATTGTCAGTTTGAAAATTAATTGCTATTTTTGTAGGTTGACGGCCCGTTGGCAGTTTGAATGATTTTCTGAGTGGCGTCCGGACATCATTGGTGAATTCCTCTGATCGGGAGGCTGCTCCCTTTTTCAAAGGTGATTTTTTTAATGAATCCAACCGTGAAATTTTATTTTCGGGAGATTTGTAGTCTTTTCGCTTTCGTGGTTTTGATGATAGCCGGAGGCGTCCCCTATTGTTATGCCCGGGAGGAAACCACGGATACAATTTTTTCCGGCGATTTGAATGAATTTGTGGTTACCAAAAAGAAGGGAGGAATTGCAAAATCGGTCGATGTGGAGAATAAAACGTTGATCAACAGAACCGAACTCTTTAAGGCGGCATGCTGCAACCTCGGAGAAAGTTTCACGACTTCCCCCTCTGTGGATGTGAGCTATTCGGATGCGGCTACGGGTGCGCGCCAGATTAAACTCCTCGGCCTAAGCGGTACTTATGTGCAATTTCTCACGGAATCCATGCCTGCCTTCCGAGGGGCGGCTGCGCCTTTTGCTTTCAGATATGTGCCCGGTCCTTGGATGAAGAGCATTTCCGTGTCTAAAGGGAGCAGTACGGTCAAAAATGGATATGAATCTATCACAGGGCAAATAAATATCGAATATCTTAAGCCTCAGGATGAACAGGGCCTCACGGCTAACGCTTATTTTGATTCCGATTTGAAGCTCGAACTCAATGCCGACGGCAACATCCATATAAGGGATGGCCTTAGCACTGAGATTCTCGCTCACTTTGAAGACCGTTTCGGCAGTCATGACGGTAATAATGATGGCTTCGCCGATATGCCCGACATCCAACAGGTTAATTTCAACAACCGTTGGCAATGGCGCGCGGGCCGTTATATTTTCCATGGAGGCTTATCATTCATTAATGAAAAGAGTAGGGCGGGGCAGATTTCCGGTCATAGCCATTCGGCATCTGAAACAGCAGATCCATTTTTGATTGATTTATACACCCGCCATTATGAAGGTTATATGAAGCACGCATATATTCTCGACCCGGAGCGCAACGGGAATATTGCTTTCATTGGCTCGCTCAATATGCTTCAGCTCGACTCCTCCTTTGGCAGAAAGGGTTATGGAGTCAATGAGAAAGGTGCATACGCTCAGCTGATATATGAAACGGATTTTGACGATAGGCATAACTTGTCGGCCGGGTTCAGTTTCAATTATGACTTTCTCGATCAAAGGGTCAAAACCGACCACAACCCGGCAATTAGTCCCGACTATATTGTGGAAAAGGAGAACGTCGGTGGAGTCTACGCCCAATATACTTTCACCATCAATGACAAACTGATTCTTATGGCCGGCTTACGGGGAGATTACAGCAGCTTGTACAAGTGGTTCGTCACTCCTCGGTTTAACATTAAATACACGCCGATTGGGCGATTAAACTTGAGAGGGTCGATAGGGAAAGGTGCTCGCACTGTCCATCCCTGGGCAGAATATAATAATCTTCTTGCTTCGGGACGCACAA
>CAMWRW010000090.1 GCA_947176755.1 uncultured Porphyromonadaceae bacterium | reverse complement strand
GCGGAACTACCGTCAGAATTTAAGAAGAGAAGTCACCTCGCAATCCTCCGGCAGATTCTCGCGACCATTAAGTGCGGAAAGTTCAACAACGAAGTTAATGTAGATTTTCTTCGGATTCATCGTCTTTACCAGATCGTAGCAAGCACGCATAGTGCCACCCGTGGCAAGCAAATCATCGTGAAGCACCACCACATCGTTTTCATTGATAGCATCACTGTGGAGTTCGATAGTATCGACGCCATACTCCTTCGCATACGTTTTCTTGATCGTTACTGAAGGGAGCTTACCCGGTTTGCGAGCGGGAACAAATCCACAACCCAATTCGTATGCAAGGATAGAACCGCCGATAAAACCGCGAGATTCTATACCCACCACTTTCGTAACGCCCAGCTCACGATAGAGGTCTGCGAGGGCCACGCCTATCTCATGAAGATCCGGACCATTCTTAAGGAGAGTGGTAAGATCTTTGAACACGATTCCCTTCGAAGGGAAATCAGGAATGTCGCGAATCGCGGCCTTAAGATGTTCGAGATTCATAGTTAAATGAAGAATTTTTGATTATGTTGATTAATGGTTAAACAGAAATAAAGAGTTCAAAAGAACTTTAAGAAAATTTTCACCATCCCTTTTATTGATGCGGGTTTGGAGCCAATTTGTTCCACGTGGAACAATGCTCCAACCCGCTTTAATTTTTTCTATCCCCCACTCATATCGGTCAATGTTGAGTCGCCTCTTTTGGAGCGAGGCGTCCGCTCGTTCTGCTATCATATCGGTCAACGTTGACGCGCCCCTTTTGGAGCGAGGCATCCGTTCGGACTGCTTTCATATCGGCCACAGAATATAACCTCTCACCGATGGAGCAACAATAGGAGAACGTTTATATCGGAAGGAGACACACCTGGAATGCGGGAGGCCTGTCCGATTGTAGTGGGACGGATATGATCGAGTTTCTGACGCGCCTCCGTGGAAAGAGAGTTGACGGATATGTAGTCAAATCCGGCAGGAATTTTAACGAACTCCAGACGTAGCTGTTTCTCGGCCAATTCTCGTTCGCGTCGGATATAGCCTTCATACTTGATAAGAATTTGGGCGGCCATCATGATTTCTTCACGTCTACCCTCCTCCAATTGATCGAGGCGCTTCCTGACCGCAGGCAAAATTTCCGCAAGGATGGAGAAGTCGAGCTGTGGACGACGCAAAAGTTCGATAAGACGGACGGAGGCCGACAGCGGTGACGAACCAAGTTCGGAGAGACGTGTGTTGAGTGTTTCCGATGCCTTAACGAGATGCTGCCCGCACCATTCAATCAGGCTGTCTCGCTGGTCGCGTTTAGAGCAAAGAGCATCATAGCGATGTCGCGACGCAAGGCCGATTTCATATCCGAGGGGAGTGAGCCGCATATCGGCATCATCCTGACGTAGGAGGATGCGATATTCGGCACGGGAAGTAAACATCCGGTAAGGTTCATCGACACCTTTTGTGATCAGGTCGTCGATAAGCACCCCGATATAGGCTTGGTCACGACCGAGAATCACTGGGTCGAGACCGGCCACGGAACGCGCCGCGTTTATACCGGCCATCAGTCCTTGGGCGGCAGCTTCCTCATATCCTGTCGTACCGTTAACCTGACCGGCCAGATAAAGACCGTGGACGAATTTTGACTGCAAATCATGAGAGAGGCCGGTGGGGTCGAAGAAGTCATATTCAATAGCGTAACCGGGCCGATAGAACTGGACATTTCTGAGAGCCGGGATTTTTGAAAGCGCATCGACCTGCACCTTCCACGGCATGGATGAAGAGAAGCCATTGATATAATATTCTTCGGTTGTCTCCCCTTCCGGTTCAAGGAAAAGCTGGTGAGAATCCTTATCTGCGAAAGTGACGAGTTTCGTCTCTATCGAGGGACAATAGCGAGGACCTATGCTTTGAATGTCGCCATTATAAAGAGGCGACTCATCCATGTGGTCCATCATTTCCGCATGGACCTCAGGATTCGTATGGACAATGTAGCATGGACGGGAAGGCAACTCGCGGTGAACCTCCGGAAGAAACGAGAATTTTTCGTAGGGGGCATCGTCACCATACTGCGGTTGAGCGAGAGAGAAATCGATAGAACGGCCGTCAATGCGGGCCGGCGTACCGGTTTTCATCCTGGCCGTGGAGAGACCTAAAGTAGCGAGTTGTTCGGTGAGACCGTGTGAAGCCTCCTCGCTGATTCGGCCACCCTCGATTTTGGTCGGGCCGAAGTGCATCAATCCGTTAAGGAAAGTACCCGCGGTAAGGATTACCTTGCGCGCAGTGAATCGGAAACCGAGGTCGGTGACAACACCTGCGACAGAGGGAAGGCACTCCCCTCTCCTGATTGCCGCGTCGTCATCATTGAGAGCTTCGGAGTCACCGGCGACATCACCAGAGCGCGACGACTCAGGATAGTCAATAATAAGGGATGCGACATTATCCTGGAAGAGAGAGAGGTTATCAGTGGAATCCAGAATAGAACGCCACATATCAATATATTTGGTTCTATCGGACTGCACTCGCGGCGACCAAACAGCCGGGCCTTTCGACCTGTTGAGCATCCTGAACTGGATAGCAGTTCTGTCGGCCACGATACCCATGCACCCGCCGAGGGCATCAATCTCGCGGACAATCTGGCCTTTGGCGATACCGCCGACGGCAGGATTGCACGACATCTGGGCTACACGGTTCAAGTCTTTGGTAATAAGAAGAGTTTGTGCACCGAGTTTAGCGGCAGCTACGGCAGCCTCGCAACCGGCGTGACCGGCACCTATCACAATAACATCAAAATCAAATTTCATTCAATCAAACTTTTGGAAAAAGATTGAGTGCGGCATTCTCTGCCGCTTCCATAATTTCGCGTTCACCGGGGCCTTTATCGTTGATTCCGCAAAGGTGAAGGACACCGTGGATGATAACTCTGAGAAGTTCTTGCTCGTACGGCTGATGAACCGTGAGCGCGTTTGAACGCACCGTGTCGAGAGAGATGATCATATCGCCGGCAATGACATCCCCGCGCGAATAATCAAACGTAATAATATCGGTGAAATAATCGTGGTCAAGATGTTTACGGTTAGCATCAAGGATGGCCTGATCATCACAGAAGAGGTAAGAGAGACGGCGGACCGACCGCCCGTGCGAATCGGCCACGGCAGCAATCCACTCCACTACCCTATCGAAATCAAGATCGGGCATCGGAACATTCTCAGAATTGAAATTGATTTTCATAACTTACAAATATACAAAAGCGATTTGTTAAGGTGTGTTAATAAATTAAAATAATAATAATTGGAATGAGGAGAGAGGAATTAGGAACGAGGAATTAGGAATGAGAAGTTAGGAGTTAGGGGGAAGGGATGGAATTTTTTACTATTTGAATACAAAATACGGGGATGTAGACAACGGCTGTATATATCAAAGATAGTGTCAGTTAGTCACATTAGAAGCAAAAGTTAAGCGGATGAGAATTGAATTTATCCGTAGGAGCTTATCTCCGGGCGGGAAATTTTCGAGTTTGACAGAGAAGAAATTCCATTTTCAGGACAATAACTTCCTTCCGTAGCTAACAACATTCCGGGGCTAATCTTCATTTCCGGAAAAATCCTTCTGTGGCAAACATCCTGTCGGGACTTAAACACCGGAAAGTTTTGCAATTATCCCGGCGGACATTAGTGGCATTTCATAGAGACCACAAATAAAATCATGGAACATAGAATGCCAAAGTGTGAAATAATTCACTATTGGCTGAAATTGTTGAGGCTAAGATAAAAATCGGGAAAATTGATTATATTTGCAAATACAGAAAGGACGCGAAGAATCGCGGCCAAACCGATTATCGGATTGAATCTTGATGCCGTTTTGGAAAACATTCGTTGCATTGCAAAAATTGAAAGGAGGTCTTGATGGCAGATAGACATCAATTCAGAGCCAAGTGGCACGACTATAATGGAGGAATATATTTCATCACAGTATGTTCGCACGACAAGCACCATCTTTTCGGCAGAATTATAGATGAATCCACCTGCACCGTAGGGACGCGATTCATCGCGTCCGCGCTTGGGGAAATCGTAGAAGAACATATTAAAAACATCCCTAAACACTATCGTAATGTTGAGATACTTAACCATGTTGTTATGCCCAATCACATACACTTCGTAATAAATATTGAAGTGGTATGTACAACGCAATCTTCCGATAAAATCACCGTAAACACAGGTTGTTTGAAGGGACCGAAACATGGTGAGGGGTGCCCGGACAGACATCATAATAGTAAGCTTGCAACAATTATCGGAGCATTTAAGGCCGGAGTTACACGAACAGCACGGACGCGAAGAATCGCGTCCCTACCGGTGTGGCAATCACGCTATCATGAACACATAATACGCAATCAACGCGCGTTTGATAATATTATGACTTATATTGATTCAAATGTTGAGAATTGGAGTAAGGATTGTTTTGCACAATAAATGGGATCGAATTAGCAATGCGTAGGGACGCGATTCATCGCGTCCGCACCGACGACGGTAATTTCCAATCACAGAGAATTTGTTTGGCGACAATAACGATTGGCGGATGTGTCGGATCGAAGCGATTCATCGCGTCCGCACCGACGACGGTAATTTCCAATCACAGAGAATTTGTTTGGCGACAATAACGATTGGCGGATGTGTCGGATCGAAGCGATTCATCGCGTCCGCACCGACGACAGAAATTTCCAATTACACGGTTTTTACACCGATAACGACAATTTAATTTACACAATTTTTAATGGCCGTCATTTGCGGACGCGATTAAATGGTGGTCGTCATTTGCGGACGCGATTAATCGCGTCCCGACAAGGAAATGGGGGATACGAACCGAAAAATGGGATGACCGGCGCGGGCTTATGACAGACGCGAGCGGGGGAAAAGCGTGAGGATAGGGAATAAAGCCGATTATTTGAAATTTTTGCTGATTTCCGACAAATTGCAATGCTTGGTATTCCCCTAACCAGCGTTGACCCCACCGAATGATGGCAAATTGTCAGATTAGACTTTCCTCAATACTGCAATTTTCTGTGACTCAATTATTTTTTAATAAAATTATTTTGGATTTGTTAATATAATTAACTAACTTAGAGCCGACAATCCATATACCAACAAGTCAGACTGTGCCGGATCTGCTCCCGCATTTGATTTCAACCAATAATCCTCCATACCGACATCGCAGCTGTCACCGACAGCACCTTAAAATATATACTTACCACAAAAAACTTTTGAACCATGAAAGAATCAAAAAAATTTTTCCTCGCGACCTCTTTGCTTGCAACATCCATTTGCGGCTTAAACGCCCAGATGACAGTAACGGAAAACGGCCAGACGATCTTTGGCAACAGATATAAAACTTCCTCAACCACTACTCCTGTATCGGATGGTGTGATGTCCGATGCTTCGGGTTCCGCACCCGGAACTCTGATCGGGGCGAACGATCCAGTCAGCGTCGACACACTCGCATCCGCTGTATTTCTTGGAAAAGGTGCAAACAAGGGGAATGCATACATCACTTTCGGCACGGACAGCAGGGTGAGTGTCGGAGAAGCGGTCACAAATGCCACGAAGCCAACCGGGGTCCTCGACCTTTACGGACAAGCCGGCACCAGACTGCTGGCGAAGGGCGGAACAGTCTACAGATTTGCATGTAACACCAATACAGGCGCTTTTTCACAGTTCCGTTTCTACACCGACGTGGCAGCACCGTCATTCATCACCACCTCCGACTATCGTCTCAAGCATGATGTAGAGAGTGTCGGTGAAGATTATCGGGCCCTCTGGGATCTCAATCCTGTAAGCTACCGGTTGAACGGAA
>CAMWRW010000089.1 GCA_947176755.1 uncultured Porphyromonadaceae bacterium | reverse complement strand
TGCTCTTCCTCTCTCCTCGGCGGTGCGGACGGGACTCGAACCCGCGACCCCATGCGTGACAGGCATGTATTCTAACCAGGCTGAACTACCGCACCAAGGATTTTATGTCTTTGCTTTCAGGCGTTGTTTGTTTCCCGATTGCGAGTGCAAAGTTATAGCGTTTTTTGGCAATCTCCAAATTTTTCGACGAAAAAATTTCAATAAAATTTTTCATTCGTGGTTAAACGACAGATGCCCAGTGAAATAAAAAATAAAATTTTTTTGAAATTTTTGTGGTGGAAAGTGTGAAAAACCGAGTGGAGAGGGTATTTGGCGGAAAAATCTAACCGAAAAAATTCGGTAAAAAATAATTTTGAGTGTAAAAAATAGAGGAAGGAGGGGGTTAACGGAGTTGCCAGAAGGCTACGGCGGAAGCTGCGGCCACATTCAGGGAGTCGACGCCGTGAGCCATCGGGATGCGGACGGTGAAGTCGCAGTCGGCAATAACCCGGCAAGGGAGACCGTCGCCTTCCGTGCCGAGAATAATAGCGAGCCTCGGTTCATCGGCGAGTTCGGGAGAGTCAAGAGGGATAGACTCGTCGGTGAGGGCCATAGCGATGGATTTGAACCCTTCGCTTTTCAGCCGGGCGACGGGGTCGGGGCTCCATGTCCAGGGGATTTGGAAGACCGTACCCATAGAGACGCGGATTGCTCGGCGGTTGAGCGGGTCGCATGAGTCGTTCGACAGGATGATGCCGTCGATGCCGAGCGCGGCGGCGGAGCGGAAAATAGCTCCGATGTTGGTGGTGTCGGTGACTCCGTGGATCACGGCTATCCTTCGGGCATTACGGCATATCTCGGCCACCGTGGGAAGCTTGCGGCGGCGCATGGCGCAGAGGACGCCGCGAGTGAGTTTATAGCCGGTGATTCCGGCAAGCAGTTCCCGGGAAGCCGTGTAGACGGGGATGTCGGGACAACGGGCGATAATATCAGCGGCATCCCCTTCGATATGCTTGCGTTCGCACATAAGCGAGAGAGGAGAATAGCCGGCGTCGAGGGCCGTGCGGATCACTTTCGGACTCTCTGCTATAAAGATTGATTCACCGGCTTCATATCCGGCCCGCAGCTGGGCTTCCGTAAGGGAAGTATAGGGGGCCACGGCAGGATCGGAAATCGAACAGACGGGGATTATCATCGGATGGTCGGGAATAAGAAGGGAAAAAGAAGTGAGCAAAATGGGATTAAAAAGAGTGAAGAGCGGACCGGGCCACTCTTCACTCTTGAAGTGTCATAAAGGAAAGAATCAGTCGAGAGGTTCGAGCTGCACGGTGAAGTGGCGCATGAGTTCAGCTTCCCAGACGATTTTTACGCCGCGTTTGATTTCGTGGCGACGGTCGTAGACGTTCTTGAGAGCTGCGGCGATCACATCCATGTGGTTGTTGGTGTATGTGCGACGGGCGATGCAAAGACGCAGGAAGTCGTTGCCGCCGAAACGGTTCTCGCGAGTGACGGGGTCACGGTCGGCGAGGAGGTATCCGATTTCGCAACCGCGGACTCCGGCTTCGAGGTAAAGCTCCATCGTGAGGCGCTGAGCCGGGAATTCCTCTTTAGGCACTTGATCGAGCACGCGGTCAGCGTCGATGAAAAGGGCGTGGCCTCCGACGGGGCGCTGGTAGGGGATGCCGTATTCGTCGAGTTTTTTTGCGAGGTATTCAACCTGGCGGATACGCGTTTCGAGCATATCGAATTCCGTGTTTTCATCGAGACCGACGGCGAGGGCAGCCATGTCGCGGCCGTTCATACCGCCATAAGTCAGGAAGCCTTCGAAAGGAATCACGAAGCGTTTAGCGCCTTCATAGATATCTTCCCAGCGCGTTGCGATAAATCCGCCCATGTTGACGAGACCATCCTTTTTGGACGACATGGTCATAGCGTCGGCGAGGGAGAACATCTCGCGGCAGATTTCCTTGATTGTGGCATCCTTGAATTCCGGTTCGCGGGTCTTGATGAAGTAAGCGTTTTCAGCAAAGCGAGCGGAGTCGAAAATGACTCTTTTGCCATATTTGTCGGCGATCCGACGGACGCCGCGGAGGTTTTCCATCGAAACGGGCTGACCGCCGGCAGTGTTGTTGGTGATTGTGACAATGATGAAGGGGACCTTGTCGGCATTTTCAGCCAGACACTTTTCGAGTTTGTCGAGGTCGACATTACCCTTGAACGGGACTTCGAGCTGAGTGTTTTTGGCTTCATCGACAGTGCAGTCAACGGCGAAAGCCTTGCGGGATTCGATGTGGCCCTTGGTCGTGTCAAAATGGGAGTTGCCGGGCACGATATCGCCCTCTTTCACGAGGTGGGAGAAGAGAACGTTTTCGGCGGCGCGACCCTGATGGGTCGGAATCACATATTCGAAACCGGTGATTCGGTTGATAGTGTCCTTAAGTTCGTAGAAAGAGCGGGCTCCGGCGTATGATTCGTCGCCGGTCATCATCGCGGCCCATTGACGGTCGGACATCGCTCCTGTTCCGGAGTCGGTGAGGCAGTCGATATAGACCTGGTCGGCACGGAGCATAAATACGTTGTATTTAGCCTCTTTGAGCCATTTTTCGCGTTGTTCGCGTGTGGACTTCGTGATCGGTTCGACCATCTTGATTTTCCACGCTTCTGCAAATGGTATTTCCATGATATAATAGGTTAAAAGATAGGTTTGCAAGTGAAATCAACGACTTATAGGCTTATAAAATAAGGATATAAGATGAGTTTGGTTGTAGAGTCAAGAGGGGCCTCGGTGGAGACCGGAATCTTGACGGCTTCAAAATTACGGAAAAATTTCCGATATGCAAAATGTAATCATCAAAAATTCGGGGTGATGAAAGAGTAAGATTCCCGACGGAGAGTTATCGTTTCCTTCCAGATGTCCGGACTCAGCCCGGAAACTACAATCGGAGAACTCCCGGCCCTCGGCAGCTCTCCGACTTGCGATTAAGATCTCAGTTTTTGCGCTTATCACGGCTGGACGAACTTCCTGCCGTTGCGGATATAGACAGTCCCCGGCTGCGGGTCGGCTATCTCCCGCCCGAAAAGGTCATAGACCACCGGATGCTCAGCCTCGATGCCTGTATCTGCGAGGCCGGCAAATGAAGGCACTTCGATATTCTTTCCCTCGTAAATCACTTCTCCGGAGGCATCAAGCAGACGGTTGAAACAGCGAGAGAAACCGCTTCTAATATTTTCGTCTGAAGATTCTTCAAACTGAAGGGTTAGCATATCTCCGGAGTCGATATTTCCAACCCCTTCCATATACCGGGCATTGCCGGTTTCGTGAACAGGGCTGTCCCCGGACGGTTTTACAGATAGTTTTAGCCGCCATTCGGCCTCAGGGATTATTTTTCTCTCAGTTGTTTCAACATCCATGCAGAGGAATCTAATGATGCCATCCTCATGTATAATTCTTGTAAGTTCGAATGTGGCATCCTGCTTAGATCTGTATGTATAGTCGTAGAGGATTAACATCTGCTCTTCATTATCTGCATCTAATTGAAGACTGATATCATTTTCCGCCACTGAAGGCACCGTCATAACTCTGCCGTTTTCTTCTGCCAAAGTTATCACATATTGGTTCACAGGAACAGTTTTACCCCTCATAACCTTTTCCACTCCATCCTCTGTAGTCACTTCCCATTCTGAATGGGAAATATGCATCCAGTCTCCCAATGTCATGAGTTTGTACGGGCGAACATTATCAAACGAGTAGGAGTCCAAAGTGTATCTGAATCCGGATTCAATCGGTTCGCAAGCTATATACTCCCAAACGCGCGAGTTTCTTATTGTCGGAGTGTAGCGTAAGAAGGAATGTCCATAAATACGGTTTCCCTCGGAGTCCAAGATATATTGAATGCTTACGTGGCCACCGGCTCCCGGCCCACGCATTGACGCTCCTGTATAGAGGATGGTGTTAAGGAAGGGGAAGAATCCATCACTCACTATTCCGATGTCTTCAATAACTTGAAAAGTCATGTCATAGTAAGGTGCAGGATATTTTACGGTTTGAAGTATTCTTGTAGAACCGCCTAATTCAATGGTGCTTACTTCTGCAACCTCGACTTCAATCACATCGCCGAAGTTAGATAGCGTATTGTAGCGGTCGCCTACTCCACAGGAAAAGTCATATAACATATATTCCTGATTCTCATCGTAATTTGTTTCATATACCCCTTCTTCAGAAAAATATTCCTTCGGGATGATTCCAAATACCTTCCCATTATCCTCACGAATCAGACATGGCCGAAAATCTTTAGCGGCATCGTAGGGTATAAAATACCCGTCGTATGGGAATTCTTTATAATATTCACTCTTGACAAATTCGAAAGGTCGGTAAACCTGACCATTTCTCTCAACGGGATCCCCAAACTTAAGATCCCACCAGGCAATCGAATAGGAATGCCCACTCAAAAAATAAGACCAGGTATAGTCCTGACTGAACAACCGCGACTCCTCGGCACGAGCCGATCCAAATGCCAGCATCAGCATCAGGATAGCGATATAATTGTAGAATTGTTTCATAATTATATATTTTAGAGTTTTGCGCATATTACGGCTGAACGAACTTCCTGCCGTTGCGGATATAGACAGTCCCCGGCTGCGGGTCGGATATCTCCCGCCCGAAAAGGTCATAGACGTGACCATTTGCTGTTTGGGTGGCATCCTTCATTTCCCTTATGGAATTAGCCACGTTAAAAGCCTCCACCGAATAGATCAACTCGTCATCCTGCCAGCATTCATACAATGTAGGTATATGTCCTACCGGCAACACCATCGGGACATATACTAAATAATCTAAAGTTGGACTCCCAATTCCTTCGATCCAACAAACGCATAATCCCCAATAGTCGCTGTTAAAAAACACGACTTTCCTCGTATGATTCAGAAAAGTGATGTTTTCTATTGCAGAAACGGTTCCCGGGGGATATTTCTCACCTACTTCTACATCAAATGCAATCCTTTTAATGAAATTTTCTTCTTTGTAATCGGGGAATTCGGGGTTCGGTTCGTATTTCATGAAAACCCCCTCATCAGTTTCATAGGCCAGATATACTATTACATTATTAGGAGCTTCGCCCTCTTCAATGATTTTGACTACACGACCGTCGGGCATAATTGAATCTCCGACAACCTTTTCTACATAATAATGCACGCCACAGTCGACAACGGGGTCGGCAACTTTCCAGATCCATTTTCTTCCGGTCTGATAAATGGGCTCCATACCTGCGCTGCCGTTATCAGCAAAAGAAAAATTCCATACGCCAGCAGTAACAGCAAGCATCAGAACCACCAAGATACGTTTTAACGTTCCGGTAAATGTTTTTAACTGTTTCATTTTTTAGTTGGTTTTATTTGTAATTTATATATAATTCTGCTCCGGCACAAACTTCAGTTCCTGCTTGAAGAATGACCTCCTTCGCTTTGATCTCATTTTGTCCGCTTTTGAAAAAGACATTACCATGCGGTTCTGAATTGGAAATGCTATCTTGAAGAATGGTTATCTTGTGGTGACGAATTTTCTGCCGTTACGGATATAAACCGTGCCGGGCTGCGGGTCGGCTATCTCTCTCCCGAAAAGATCATATACGGGCCCATCATTTGTTTGTAAAACATCAGCCAATTCTTTCATTGAATTAGCCACGTTAAAAGCCTCCATTGAATATATCAGCTCATCGTCCTGCCAACATTCATCCAATCTCAGCGTCCATCCCCCTGTAGGTAACACTATTGGCACGAAGTTCATGTATAGGAAAACAGGACTTCCAATTCCTTCAATCCAACAATTAGGAAAGTCAGCCTTTTTAGACCCAAAGAACACTGTTTTTCTTGTATGATTGAGAAAAGTCAGGTTTTCTATAGCGGAAACCCTTCCGGGGAAATAAGAATCACCCACCTCAACATTGAAAGCCATCTGCTTCAAAAATGTTGGGTCATCATATTCAGGGAACTCAGAATCCGGTTCGCGTTTAATGAAAACCCCCTCTTCATTTTCATAGGCTAAATATGATATTTTATCATTACGTTCAATTACTTTGACTATACGACCATCAGGCATTATTGAATCTCCGACTACTTTATCAATAAAATATACTTCGCTATGATTGTCACAACATACATCCGTAAGTACCCAAATCCATTTTCTCCCGGTCTGATGTATGGGTTCCAAACCTGTGTTGCCATTATCGGCAAAAGAAATCATCTCCGATCCTGCAGTAACAGCAAGCATCAGAACCATCAAGATACGTTTTAACGTTCCGGTAAATGTTTTTAAGTGTTTCATTTTTTTAGTTGGTTTTATTTGTAATTTATATATAATTCTGCTCCGGCACAAACTTCAGTTCCTGCTTGAAGAATGACCTCCTTCGCATTGATTTGATTTTGC
>CAMWRW010000088.1 GCA_947176755.1 uncultured Porphyromonadaceae bacterium | reverse complement strand
ATTGTTATGGTTTCTACTAATCAACACAATACTGTCGAACCTGCAAATACTCAACCGCAGGTGGTAGTTGTGGAGAAGCATATACACGACACAATAACTCCACAAACCGCTGTTGAGAATAGTGTATCTCGCCCAGTAGACTCTGAGAAACCAACTGTTGACAAATCCAAAGAAAAAGGCGATGCTTTTGAAGATTTCGTTGTAAATCTTCTCGCCGACTGGAGATTGAAACTTCTCGACCGCACTCAGGACGCTGTCTCGACTGCCGGCGTTGTAGCAGAGTCATGCAAAAATCCTGATTTACACGTTCAGCAGAAACGAGGTAAGAGTGAGATTGACTATTATCTTGAGTGTAAGTATCGCTCTCAGTGGAAAGACGGAGCTGTAACCTTTGAGGATTGGCAGCTTCACCGCTACCGTCAGTTCCAAAGGGACAACCGTCGTAAGGTTCTCTTTGCTCTCGGTGTTGGCGGTACACCGTCCGCTCCGGCTTCGTTTATGCTCGTTCCCCTTGATTCTGTCAAAGGTAACTCCATTAAGCAAATCCAAACTGAGTTTGCCGTCGAGCCTTCATCTTCTGCTCTCGTCGAATACATGAACAATTATTTCTCTAAAGTATTCGCTAAAGCTAAGCAAAAATCATAATGAGCGACTTCGACGATTTAGACCTGTAGTGTTGATCCGGGATATGATATGTGGGGGGACTTCAACGATTGCGACAAGACAGGCGTCTTTTCGTGCTTATTCTATGACACCTACCTTGACAGTGATATTAATAACACCAAGAAACTGGTTTAAATCGTTTATTCTATGTGTTATTTAGTTCCATCAGGTTTTGAAGGCAATCATTACTCCCGAGCAATTGCTACGGATTTGATTGCCGAATTACTCAATATAGAAAAGTGGGATGTTGATGAGATTAGCGATAGAATTTTCAAAAGAATTTTAGGTCGGAAAATCTCTCGCCCTATTGACCAAAATACCGAGAGAGAGTTATTCATACAATATAGGCAAGGCGATGCGAAAGCTCGTGAGGCTTTGGTGTATGCTAATTTAAGATTGGTAAATTCTGTCGCTCGTAAGTTTAAACCTCATAAACTGACTTGCAATGATATAATTTCGGAGGGTTTGATTGGGCTCTTGAAAGCTATTGATAGCTTCGATATTGACTCACTTTATCGTTTTTCGTCTTATGCTTACAGGACCATTTATTACCATATTCAGCATTTTCTGAATACTTATAATTCTTCAATAGGTTTTCCTGCTTCGGTTTATTCACTACGAAAGCGATATTTAGTTTTCTCCGACAATTATTTTCAAGAATACATGTGCCTTCCACCAGATTCAGAGGTAGCCGAAGCGTTGCACATCACATTTTATTATGCAAGGGGTATAAGGCTTAGTTTGACTAAACCAGTATCATTTGATCATCTTTGCGATTATTTAGGCTATGATTTTGTCATAGACGATTTGATTGACGATATTATTAATTCCGAGCCTGACTCATTCGATGCTTCTCTAAATTATGAATCCCTGCTATCTGATATTGATCAAGTTCTATCTAAGCTCACCATTCGCGAAGCCGATATTATCCGTAAAAGTCTTGGGATAGGATGCCACCCATATTCTTTAGAAGAACTCGGTGATAGTTATGACATAACCAGAGAGAGAGCTCGGCAAATACGCGAAAAAGCAATAAGAAGATTAAGAGGCATTGCCAGCCTGCCATTAAAGCAATATTTGACCGATAATTTTTAGAAAGTTACCGCACTGCATCCTTAGGAAACCTGATATAAAGCTGTAAAGGAAGGAGAACTGTAGCGGGCAATTCACCTATTCTTTGAATAGTAGTTGGCTTTCAACATAAACACGAGGCTGCGTCGTAATCAAGGTTTACGACGCAGCCTCTGATAGTTGCTGAGCGGTAGTTATTTGCGGAGGGCGTTCGCGCTGCCGATCACTCGGCCTTCTTTCGTGACTGTCACGATGTAGGTCCCGGCTGAGACTTCCGGGAACAGTGTCAGCCATTCTCCTTCATGCGCCTCAAAGTCGCAGGAGCAAACAACTCTTCCATCCATTGAAATCATCTGCACATTCAGCCGTCCGCTTTCGGGAGCCAGTACATTGATCCTCTCTTCAAACACTCCGGGACTAACCGATACCCTCGGCCTTTCCTGTGCGACTTCCTTCACATCCGTGGCCGGGAATCTCACAATCGCCTGTCGGCTGTCTTCGCCATATTCATTCTCCAATCGAAGCATTACGGGGTATCCGCCGAACGACATTTCCTCAACTCCGCCGGTGCGGGGATAGCTCAGTCGGATTGTGCCCTCCGAGGCGTCTCCCGTCACTTCTTTCACCACGGCTCCCGGTGTCTCCCAGCTACTTGAAGTCGTCAGCGTATAGGCCTTTCCTTCAAGAAGCGGACATCCGACTCCATATTCCGGTTGTCGCCATTCAAGTGTACCCTGTCCTTCTACTTCCGTGTCGATGAATCCATGAAGGCCGGCTCCGAAACTTCCGTTCCCGGCATTCCGGAACTTGCCCGTTGGTTCGGGTTCGGTTTCGAAATCGAAATAGCCGACAACTCCTTCCGGCAGCGTCTCCGGTGTAAAATCGCCCATGGCTTTCCGGACTTCCTCTTCATCAAGAAGATGGTCCCAGACCATCAGATTGTCGACATTTCCTACTACTGAGCCGCTCTTGTGGAGGTAGCCGCCGATGGCCACGACATTCTCACCATGCCATTCCCATGCCGGCCCCAGAAGATTGGGGGCCCGGAGTTCCTGGCCGTTGATGCGGCACCCCGTGATTTCTTCGCTCTTGCCGTTGACAAACAGGGCAGGGCGGACTCTCCCTTTTTCATTAAAACGGAATCCGTAGGCCAAGTGAACCCATGCGCCCGGTGTCAGCTGGAGATTGTCGAAGTGATAGTCTACATCCTTGCCATCCTTCATCCGGATTGTGAAGCTCGCCGAACGCCCGTCGGCCGACAGCGTGTGCCACATCCACCCCCAGTGGTTATGCGACCAGGGATCCCCCTTATAGCGGATATTGAACAGATGGACCGCGTCATTGTCGAATGTCTTGGGACGTATCCAGAAACTTACCGTGAAGCTCGTCAGTGGCGTAAGCCCCGTTTCGGCAAACCGGAAGCCTAATGCCTCTTTGCCGACCTTGACTCCGCGCGACAGGCTGCTCTCTCCCGTATCGGCCGTGAATTCGTATGCAACTTCTCCTGTCGGGAATTCATGAATCATTTCAACCTCCTCTTCGGAGTTCTCCGTGCCTTCAACGTTTCCGATCGGTGTGAGCGAAATGATTTGCGGCGTCGACCCGTCGGTTGAATTGTAGATGCTGACAAAGCTTCTGTGAAGTCGCTCTGTCTCCACGCGTCCATCCTCCGCGGCTTCGAATCCTTTCAGCTTAAGGTCGTAGAGTCCTTTCTTAGTCAACCCTTCTTTCATTGTGAGGGATGTTCCTTCTCCTTCGGCCACGATCGCTCCGTTTTCGTCAATCAGTGTCCAGGTTGCGGGCTCATGCGCCGGGTCTGCATAGCCAATGGTGAATGGCTCGCCGACGTGCACGTTATCGCTCGATACGGTGATCTCGTCGGATATTTCATAGTTGTCGGAGGCTTTATGCCATTCTCCCCAGGCTATCTCGCTCTCTGAAATGCGGTTGAGAGCGAGCGCACTCACTCCGAATCGTATCTTGGAGTCGCGGTTTCCGTCGAACGGGGCCGAGAACATCAGACCGGCCCACGAACTGGTCATGCCCATCAGCACGGGCTCCGATCCCTCCTGCTGCGACCATAGTTTGAACATAGAGACGTTTACATCCGTGTTGTAACAAACCTCCGGCGCCTTGTCGTTAGGCATGTTGAAGATGATTTTCCCGTCGGCTCCGTTGTGGCGAGCGTTGAGAAGGGCAGTGGATTCAACTTCCGGCCGGTTAACGCTGACATAGAGATGCGAATATCTCTTGATCGAAAGTTCGCCCAAACGAATGTCGAGGTCTTCGGCATTTTTGAAATGGAGAGCAATCATCGCCAGCTTGCCGTTTTGAGGGACGCTTACATCCTTCCCGACAACAAACCTCCGGGTTGTCCAGCAACCGGGGATGCTTTCGATGCCGTCTCCCATCAGCCGGAGTTGCGACTCGTCGAGAGTGGTTTCTTCATTTCCCTTGAGCGACATGGCAAGCGCAGCCTCTCCCGTGCCGGAGAGTTGTTTGTAGCGCACGATGATTTCATCCCCCTCCGTAAGTCCGAACTCTGTCTTGAACAGATGAAGGTATTCGTCGGAAGATGTGCCGTGAACTCTCAGCGACGAGCCTCCGATCCAGGCGTCGTCCCATGTGAATGCCGCCTTCAGACCGTCGGCCGCTATGTTCTCCGAACCTCGGCCAAGGAACTTCGTCGCAAACCACCATTGCCAGGTCGGAAGGTAGTCCTGCATCGAGATGTTGTACCATTCCGCATCATGCTGTCTGACTCCTTTATAGTTGAAGAATCGTCCGTTGCCCAGGTTGAACCATGTCACGAACGGCTCCTCGTTCAGACTCCAGCACAATGCCGAACGGGCCGACATCAGTTTCGACATTCCGAAAAACTCCGTGTTCTCGACTCCGTGATTGAGCGAGTTGCTTAGTTCATGGTCAGCGGCCGGATTGTGCGACCCGTTGACAAACCAGTTGAGCATCCGCGTCATGTAGGAGTGCAGGCGTTCGGCCGGGGCCGGGCCTTGTTCGGCGCGTCCTTCAAAGAACATATTCTCTGAATGTGCGCCCCAGAGTCCGATCGAAAGGGGATATTCCGCCAGGAGCGGCCAGATGCCCGGTTTCGTGTTCTTGGGCTCCCGGCCCTGCATGTTGATGCCGCAATAAAGGTCGAGCGGAGTGCGTCCGAGTGCGCGCGCATTCTCCGTGCTTTGTCGCAGCAGTGTGGCGTTGTTCCAGTTATAGTTTAAGAACAGGGCGGTCCTGAGATGATCCCCGTAGCCCCATATTTCCTGATTATGGCTTCCGAGCCCTTGGTCGAACGAGATCATTCCGCTTGAGTTCGTTCCGTCATACCAGATAAATTCCGCCAAAGGATTCCCCTTGGCCTTCATGCGTTTCACGGTTGCCCCGTGAAGCTCGTTGAGTCCGTCAACGACAGTCGGGTCGCCCTGAAACTCGGAATTGTATCCGATTCCGTCGACTCCATAATAGAGCATGAAATCGGCAAGTTTCTCGGGGCCCGCCTCGGCCATTGCGCGATAAGCCGCCTCCCATGCGGCCGTCAGCCGTCCGTAAGGGGAGGAGGCGACAACGCTGACCGGTACCCCGTTCTTATGAGCCACATCGGCAAATCCTCCCGGCATGCGGATCAGAGGCGTTGACCAGTTGCCGTAATGGGTCACGTACGACCACATCGGGAATACTTCGCTGTCAAACCGTCCGTCGGGCAGCGCGTTGAATGTCTCGTTATTTATCGGAACCCAAAATATCAGCTTCTTGTCGATATCCTCGCTCAGCCCGGGATTCACCTGTGTGGCTTCGTTCCGGAATCGCACGCGGGGGCGCACGCGCGAAATAAAGAAGTTGTCATCGTCGGTCCATTTATCTCCCTTTTGCCATGTCTTGAAGGCTGCCGGAAAGTCGTGGCTCACGATTCCGCGGTCAACATATCCGGAGCGAATATGTTGTGCAACGGCTGGCGTAAGGACGCCGGATCCAAGGAGGATCGTTAGCAGTATCTTATTCATTGATGTCAGTTGTTTGTTACCCGAGGCCTCTGGTGATGTCCATACCTCCCGACGATCCTTCGCCGAGCGATCCTGACTCTCCGCACCAGGGACAGCAGATTGTCTCTTCTTCGCCCGCACAGAACAGTCCGCCGCAGTCGCACACCACGATCCCTATCTGATTGCCGCAACAGGGACAGGTCGGTATGCCCCGGAGACGTTTCGTGTTGATCTTTGGTTTCTTCCCCGATGACATCGAGGCGTATTCTTCTTTATCTACGGGGTAGGCTCCCTGAAGTCGGTAGAGATCCTCTCCGCCCATCTCTGAAGATCCGAAGGTTTGGATGAATTTCACGAGGTAATCCCGCTTCGTGTTCGAGCATCGGGCGTGAAGCACGACATAGTTGTCATCCGGAATGCCCGGGACGGCTTCCGTCGGATTCGCTTTCTCCAGATTGATTCCGTTTGTCGGAGCTAATTTCAGCTCATCCTCCGACGTGTCGGTCACGGACATTGATGTCGTCTTGATGGAGGCTGTGACCCATTTGAAGAATTTGCGGAATGATTCGGCATCCGTCTCTTTCAACAGAAGAATATTATCCGTCAGTTGGGCAAGAGTCAGCACATCGACATTATCTCCTATCGAGACGGCCACGAGGTTGCAGCTCCGACGGAATTTTTCATTCCAGCGACGGAAAGCGGCCTGGTAATCGTCGGTGGGATTGCCGTCTGTAAAGAGGAACACGATCGGTTTCCAGTCTCCTTTCTCTTCGGGGGTGGTCTTCTTTACATTTTTCGTTATGTCGTCCATCAGGAGTTCGAGGCCGGTGCCGAGTGATGTCCCGCCGCCGATCGGAAACTCCGGGGGATAGAATTTGTAAAGCTCGGTGAGGGGCGACAGGGTCCGGGCC
>CAMWRW010000087.1 GCA_947176755.1 uncultured Porphyromonadaceae bacterium | reverse complement strand
AGAAAAACAACAACAGGAGTCTGCCTCCGACGCCTCCGATTCTCGCCTGAAGGAATTAGGAAATGCTCCTATCGGGCGACTATTGTTAAAATACAGTCTTCCGGCCGTGGTCGGCACAGTTGTCAGTGCGGTCTACAACATCATCGACTCAATCGTGATCGGCCATGCGATCGCCGACCCGAACGTTGTGGCGGGAATCGCGGTGACATTCCCGGTGATGAACCTTACGACAGCCCTCGGAATGCTGATTGGAGCGGGAGCGGCCACGAGGATATCAATCGTATTGGGTCAGAAAGACAAGAGAGCCGCGGAAATAATCCTCGGGAACTGCGTCCAGCTTACGGTCATTATCGGCCTCATCTACGCCAGCCTCTTCGCGATTTTCATGGATCCGATCCTGCATCTGTTCGGAGCCTCGCCAAACACACTCCCATACGCTCGGGAATTTATGCTGTGGGTGCTCCCCGGTTCGGTGCTGATGAACCTCACATTCTCCTACAACAACGTGATGAGAGCCTCGGGATACCCGGCCAAAGCAATGTACACCAATATTATCGGCGCCCTCATCAACTGCATCCTGGCCCCTACGTTCCTGTTCGGTTTCAAATGGGGAATCCGCGGAGCCGCGATCGCCACCGACATTTCAATGGCCATCACGGCCGTTTGGGTGATGAGCCACTTCTTCAACCGGAAAAACACGCTCCATTTCGTGAAGGGAACTTTCTCCTTCAACTGGCCTATAATCCGGGGCGTGCTCTACATCGGCATGGCCCCTTTCCTGATAAATGTTGCCGGCTCGGCAATCAACGCCATCCTCAACAACACGCTTCTCAAATATGGCGGCGACAACGCCATCGCCGCCATTGTGGTCTTCAACCGCTACGTGACCGTGTTCGTTTTCGTAATCATCGGTATCTGTCAGGGTATGCAGCCGATTCTGGGATATAATTATGGTTCGGGACGCTATAAGCGTCTGTTCCGGACCTTTACGATCGCTGCCACGACCGGTGTGATAATTACCTCCATCGGAAGTATTGTCGGCCATATCTGTCCCCGCACCATCGCCTCGATGTTCATGCAGGACCCTGTGCAAATCGATTGTGCCGTGAACTGTCTTAAGATCACGACCATCAGCTTCTGGATGGTTGGATTCCAGATCGTCTCGACCAACTTCTTCCAGGCGCTGGGAATGGCAGGAAAAGCCGTTTTCCTGTCGCTCACCCGCCAGATTATCTGCATGATTCCCCTCCTGTTCATTCTTCCGCCCATTTACCATCTTGACGGTGTATGGTCATGCTTCCCTATCAGCGACTTTGTGGCAACTGTCGTCACCTCGATAATGCTCATCGTCCAGATCAAGAAAATCAAACGCGAGGCAAAGGCTAACACGGAAATGAACGAATCCCAGATCGAACACGCAATCTGATCTCCCCATATTCGTGAGAATTTCAAGAGGTCGCACCGTTTACGATGCGACCTCGATTTTTTTGCAGGAAGAATTATTAATATTAACTTTGCGATTGGAATTTTGGCAACTCAACTACAACATACTTTAACAGCTTATCTTTAACACCAAAAACAAACAACAAAATTCCAACATTATGAAAAAAATTTACACACTTGCTCTTTTTGCCTCCATTGCATTCGGAGCAATGGCCCAGACTTCGGCAGAAGCAGATTCGATCGCCCGTCTTAGCCGGGAAATTGAAGAACTCAAGCAGGATTACGCCCAACTGAAGGAAGAATCCGACCAGCGTTCAGCGGATGCCGACCTTAAGAAAATCTGGAAACGCAACTCTTTCGTTCGTATCGGCTATTCAGCAACGTCATCCTCTTTCCGCGGCTTTGAGCAGGGCAACAAGGGAGGCGTATCCCTTCAGATGGGCCACACTTACCTCTATCCCAATCAGCCCATCGCCAATCTGCTGAAAGTCGGATTCGATGCTATCTGGCTCGACTTCAACTACGGACAGCTCAAAAACAATGGCTATCATTACGACGACATCAACATGGGATTTGACGAAGACTGGGATGTCGGTGATCTGGACGACTATCTCTCCCTTAAGCCGAGTTATCTCACGGTCGGAATGGGCATCGGACCCAACGTGACTCTCACCCCCCTCTACATGCTTGACAATGCCGCCCGCGAACTCAAAGTGAGCCTCTACGGCCACTATCGCCCCTCTCTGGGTGCCTATATGGTGAGCGAGGATGGCGAACAGGAAGTTTCGTTCGGATATGTCGGAATGTGGGCATTCGGCGGATGCATAAAATGGCGCATGATCGGTGTCGGTGTTGAAGGGAACTGGGGCTCCGGCAATTTCAATTCTCTTGTTGATGAATTTGCAGATGAGTATTACGAGGGCGACCGCAGCGGAAAACGCAAATTCAGTTCTTGCCGTGTTTACTTCTCCTTCAACTTCTAATCCTATCCAACCTAAATAAATTGAGGGCGACCCCGCGGGGCCGCCCTCTTGTTTTATCTGCGATTTATTCGATTATCTTGCGATGAGCACTTTCTCAGCGCGTCCGCCGCGCACGCGGATATAGATTCCGGCTTCGGGTTCGGCAACGCGAACTCCCTGCAGCGTGAAGTAGACGTCGTTCTGATCGTTGTCAATGGCGACTTCAATGCCCGTACCGGTCGTCACGCGGACCTTTCCGTTGGCAAAGTCGGCCTCAATACGATATGTGCCGGGAAGCACCTTCCAGGACTTGCAGTCGCTGGCATCCACGTTGTTGGCATATTTCTGCATCGCGGCATCCCCTTCAACGGGAATCACGACTCCCTCCGCAGCCGCACCGAAGCGATGAGCCGCAGCGTTAAGTTCATCCCAGCTATCGGCAAGGTGGGTCGACAGATTGAAGAAACAGTGGGTCTCTCCGGAAGCCAGCTCAAACTCAACGTTGTTGGCATAGAAGAGATCTCCATCCTTGGTCATTCTCTTGCCGGCGGTCGTGTCCCAATGTGCACCCTTAAGATTTCCGAGCACATAAAGATCGTCGGGCATATCGATAGGCGTCGGAGGAATAGGATCGGAAGAGATCGTATAGGATCCGTCGCATTTATAAGTCGCTCCGTTCACGAATGTAAGGTCCTTAGTCTGCGGGTCGCCATTGTTGGAGAAAATAATGCTTGTCGGTTCCGAGCCTTCCGGAGCGGTCCATACCCATTTGCCGCCCTCCTGTGTCATCGGGTCGCCGGGCCAGTTGCCGGAAGCTGTGCAGTTATCCGTGTCGTTCCAAGCCCAGACACAAGGCTTGCTCCAGTTTGCCGTATTGTCGAGATAGACCGTCATTCCGGCAGGCTTGTCAACCTTGGTGAATTTCACCGAGCCGGTCTTAGTGCCCTCCTCGCCGGTTGCGCTCCAGGCGACAGTCACGCTTTCACCAATCTCCATATCGGCGCCGAGCGTGAAGGTCTTTGTTCCCGTAAACGACACGCGCTCGCCGTTGCCGACCTTGTACCATGCCGATGTCGCATACTGCGTGGTTGCCGTGACGGTCACGGTGTTCTGGAAAGATCCTCCATTGGGATTGAAGGTCACCGAGGGCTCATGGCTCACTTCGCCGTAGATTACGGCGATACCGGTCGTGCCGACCTGGCCGGAGATTGTCGTGGACGTTACGGTGAACGTATTTCCCGACACGCGGTCCTGATATGTTCCGGCCGGTACGTAGCCTCCGCCATTGGCAATCGACACGTTGCCTCCGCCTGAACCTTTCACGATTACGGCGCCGCCACCTTTTCGAGTGATGCAGGCCACACCGTTCGATGCCGTGTAATATTCATCCGTGCCGACCATGGCGTTGCGGAACTTGTTGACCTCCGCAACCTGCTTCGATGTGAAGTGGGTGCTTCCCTTCTGCCCCATTTTGATCTGCACGCGCTGGGTTGCCGAAGGGCGGGAGAAATAAAGCGAGGTCTCGTTTTTACGGCAGGCGGTGATAGCCCAGGCGCGGTCGATTTTATCCTGAGAGATTAACGCCGTGTTCTTGCCATACTGGCCGTCGTTGGAATAATCGTCATGGCTCTCGGCCCAGAGAACGATTGCTCCTGAATTGACGCCGTTCACCGACCATGAACCGTAGCCTGAGGGCACACTTCCCTTCTCAACTTCCTCGAGTGTCCACTTGGAATATTCCGAGTCGGTCACGCCGATATATTGGGTATATTCTTTGAGCAGCTTATACTTGTCGCCGCCGGGGCCGTCGAGAATCTCGCCGTAGTGCCACAGACCGGCCACTGACGCCATCGACGACCAGAAATTACATCCCTCGGAAGGAAGACCGATATGTTTGGCGGCATCCCAACGGATTCCTTTTACGCCGAGGCTCTTCAGATCCTCAAGGAAGGCTTTTGCGCGAGCCTGCACCTGGGCGTCCTCAGAGTTCACATCGCCATATTCGCCAAGCTGATTGTGGGTGATGGAATAGCGATTGTTATAGTCGCAACCTCCGTTCCAGCGAACCCGGCCGTTGGAATCCCACCATGTGTCATGATAGCCGGCAGCCTGATTGACGTGGTTGGCCACAACGTCAACGACTATCTTTATTCCATATTCGTCGGCTTTATTGCAAAGGTTTCTAAGCTGCTCGCGCGAGCCGTTGCCGTTGGCCTTGAATACGAAGTCGTATGGCATATAAGCATAGAACCATTCTGCATTTGTGGCGCAGTTTCCTTGAACAGGGCTGATTTGGATGGCTCCGAAACCGGCCTCGGCAATCGAGGGGAGAGCCGTCACGATGTCGTTGAATGTCCAGTCAAAACAATGAAGGATATTTCCTTCTTGAATTCCATCGGGAATCCCGTAGGAATTCGCCGCGGTTGCTCCGGCGGGCACAAACAGGGCCAGACCCGCGAGGAGGCTGAAAATTTGTTTCTTCATTAGATTTTAAAGTATTTATCTATTGCGATGCAAAATTAGCAAATTATACTCTGGCAACAAAATATTAAGACCCCGTTCCCAATATATTTCCTGTGGGTTGAGGTCTAATATAAAGGCATTTTTCGGTAGTGTGCGGTTTTTTCACTAATTTTGCAGACGGATGCCGGGACCGGGTCGTAACAGCCCGTTCTAATTCCGGCCCACAGAAATGAATGTCTACAAACACTGTTGATAATAACCGCAAGGTCACGACCCGCCGTCTGGTTGAGATGAAGGCCCGCGGTGAAAAAATCTCAATGCTCACGGCCTACGATTATTCATCGGCCAAAATCCTCGACGAAGCCGGAATCGATGTTATCCTGGTCGGAGACTCAGCCTCAAACGTAATGGCCGGCAATGTCACCACTCTTCCCATCACCCTTGACCAGATGATCTATCACGCCAAGTCGGTGATGAAAGGCACAAAACGGGCTCTCGTGATTTGCGATATGCCCTTCGGGACATATCAGGGCAATCCCATGGAGGCTCTCGCTTCCGCCATCAGAATCATGAAGGAAAGCCACGCTGAGGCTGTCAAGATCGAGGGAGGCTCGGAAATCAGGGAATCCGTGGAACGCATTCTGTCCGCCGGAATTCCCGTCATGGGACACCTCGGCCTTACTCCTCAAAGCATCAATAAATTCGGAACCTACAACGTCCGCGCCCGCGAAAAGGAGGAAGCCGACAAGCTGATTGCCGACGCCAAGATGCTTGAAGAGATCGGATGTTTCGGAATCGTGCTTGAAAAGATTCCCGCCGAGTTGGCCGGCCGGGTGGCTGCCGAGCTCAACATCCCCGTGATCGGAATCGGTGCCGGCGGTCAGGTCGACGGTCAGGTCCTCGTGATGCACGACATGCTCGGAATCAACAAAGGGTTCTCTCCCAGATTCCTGCGCCGCTATGCCGACCTTGCCGACGTGATGCATCAGGCCGTCGGAAATTATATTCAGGATGTGAAGTCGGGCGATTTCCCGTCAGAAGCTGAAAGTTATTAATCCGTGCTCGCTCGGAAGGATGGCGTCTCCGCAGGCGCAGTCGCCATCCCCACGCGAGACAAAACATATCATTTATGCAACGCAAAGTAAGAGTCAGATTCGCGCCGTCGCCTACCGGACCGCTTCATATCGGCGGGGTCCGCACGGCCCTCTACAATTACATATTCGCCCGCAAACACGGGGGAGACATGATTCTCCGCATCGAGGACACGGATTCCAATCGTTTCGTGCCCGGAGCCGAGGAATATATCAATGAGTCGTTGAAATGGCTCGGCATCGAGATTGATGAAGGCGTGCGCGAGGGCGGTCCTTTCGGACCCTATAAACAAAGCGAACGCCGCGACATCTACCGCGATCATGTCAAAAAACTCCTTGACGCCGGAAAGGCCTACATCGCCTTTGACTCCGCGGAAACTCTCGCCGCAAAACGCGAGGAAGCCGAGAAGGAGAAAAAGACTTTCCAATATGACGCCTCGACTCGCATGGAAATGGAAAATTCGCTCACGCTTCCTCCCGAAGAGGTCGAGGCCCGAATTGCACGCGGCGACCAGTATGTGGTCCGCTTCCTCATCGAGCCGGGACGCGACGTCGTTGTCGACGATCTCATCCGCGGCCGCGTCACCATCAACTCCTCGATTCTTGACGACAAGGTGCTTTACAAAAGCGCTGACGATCTTCCGACCTATCACCTTGCCAACATCGTCGACGACCATCTGATGGAGGTCAGCCATGTCATCCGAGGCGAGGAATGGCTTCCGTCGGCTCCCCTCCATGTGCTGCTCTACGAAGCCTTCGGATGGACCGACACCATGCCGCAGTTCGTCCATCTCCCGTTGCTCCTGAAACCTGTCGGCAACGGCAAGCTCTCAAAACGCGACGGCGATAAACTCGGCTTCCCGGTATTCCCCCTTGAATGGCACGACCCGAAGAGCGGGGAAATATCCTCCGGATATCGCGAGAATGGCTATCTTCCCGAAGCCGTTGTCAATTTCCTCGCCCTCCTCGGATGGAATCCGGGCGACGACAGCGAATTGATGGATATGGAGGAGCTTATCAACAAGTTCTCTTTCGACCATTGTTCTAAATCCGGCGCTAAGTTCGACTATAAGAAAGGGATGTGGTTCAACCATGAATATCTCATGCAACGTCCCGATGATGAACTGGCCGAGCTCTTCATGCCCGTGCTCGAGGAAAAGGGAATCACAGGTTTCACGCCTGAATATGTGGCCCGCGCCGTCGGAATGGTCAAGGGAAGAGCCAACCTTATCCCCGACCTCTGGGAACAGGGTGATTTCTTCTTCCGCGCCCCGGAAACGTATGCCGAAAAAGATGTGCGCAAACGCTGGAGCGCCGACACTCCCCGCATTATGGAGGAACTCATCGGCGTTATCGAAGGATTGCCAGATATGTCTTCAGCCGCGGCCGAGAAGGAAGTGCTTGGCTGGATTGAAAGCAAAGGCTACCATCTCGGAAACGTAATGAACGCCTTCCGCCTGGCCGTCGTGGGGGCCTGCCGCGGTCCGCACATGTTCGACATCACCGAACTCATGCCGCGCGAGGAAGTCGTGGCCCGGATTCGTCGCGCGATCGAACGCATTCCCGCTCCCGCAGCTGAATAATCCGAAGGGGTTTCCGACTCCTTACCTCATCAAATAAAGACCGCGGCCCGAAAGATTTCATCATCTTTCGGGCCGCGATCTTTATTA
>CAMWRW010000086.1 GCA_947176755.1 uncultured Porphyromonadaceae bacterium | reverse complement strand
TTAACATTCAATCTGGCTATATTAACATTTCAACCGGATATTTACATTGACCCCCGAATAGACCAATTTCAGCAAGCTAAATAATATATGCAGGGCACTGTATTTTGATACCGGAATACGAAAAAAGCAAAACGCGGATTCTCACGAACCCGCGTTCTGTTAGATTTTCTTACACAAACTCCTACTTTCACAAGCAAGTTGTTAATGCAGTAAATCTTTTACAAATTTCACTTTAACGTGTAAATGTATGGTTTTTGACTTGCCTTTGCTTTTGTGATTGCAAAGTTAATATGTTTTTGCGAACCGTGCAAACATTTTTTTGATTTTTTCAATCAACATTTTCAACCGGATTAAAAATATCCCAATTTGACCAATTCTACTTTCTCATTTGTTGTATTTTATGTTCCGACGAATTATTTTTAAAATTTTCAGCCATGGGAAATTTTCCCATGGCTGAACAAACATTATTACGGAATAAGTGGCGGTTTTCCGGTCAACGGATAACTTTTCTGACCGACCCGTCGCTCATACGATAGATGTAGATTCCGGTTGAGGGATTTTCTACACGTTGCCCATCGAGAGTATAGATTCCAACAATTGTAAGGTCGGTTGCCTCAGCGGGCATTTCCTTGACTCCGGTACCGATTGCCTGGATAAGGTTGAAATCCTGCCAGACTGCAGCAGCCTTATAAGCCTCGATGCTCTCTTCGGGAACATAGAGGGTGCAATTCTCATAGATGTTCACCTCGTCTGTGATATAAGAGAGCGTACCCTCAATCACCTGGGGCTCCACCGCCTTATTGATAAGGGTTTCCAAGGGGTTATTGTAGAAAGCGATATCCCCGATATTCTTCACCGTTGACGGAATTGTCAGCTCGGTAAGACCGTAGCAGGCTGACACACCGGCCTCTCCGATTGTTTCGAGACCTTCATTGAGCTCGACGCTGGTCAGGTCATACGTGAAGTGAATACAGTTTTTCCCGATTGCTTTGACCCCCTTGCCGAGTTTGATTGAGGTGGCCGCGAAGTTCCATGCAAGTCCGTATGCGCCGATTGATTCCACATTATCGGGAATGACAATTTCCTCAAGTCCGGTGCCGTAGAGGGCTGCCTCTTCAATCAGACGGAGTTTTTCGGGAAGCTCAAGTTTAGAGAACGGACAACCATAAAGGCAATAAGGACGAAGAACCTCGATAGTTGATGGGAGCGTTATGTCGGCAAGCGCATAGCACATGTTGAACATTGACTCATACACTTCCGGGACACCCTCGGCTATAACAACTTTCGAAAGGTTTTCACAGTTTCCGAACACCGAAAGTCCGCAGGTTTTAAGCGTTCCGGGAACGTATGCCTCTTTGAGGCCGCTGCAAAATAGGAATATACTGTTTTCAAGTTCTTCAAGACCTTCGGGAAGCATGGCCGAAGTCAGCGCCGTGCAGGAACAGAAAGCCTGCATTCTCATTTTCTTCAAAGTCGATGGGAAATTGATATCCGAGAGAAGAGGAGAATCTTGGAAACACATCTCTCCGATTTCTTCCAGACCTTCGTTAAGAACGACTTTCTTGAGGCTTAAACAGTTGGCAAAAGCAGCTTTTCCGGTCAACGTGACCGTGGAGGGAAGGCTTACGCCCGTGATATCATTCATATAGAATGCGTAGTCACCGATCTCTTTGATTCCTTCAGGGATGCGCAGCAGACCTGACTTTGGAGCGGAAGCAACGATTCTTTCATTAGCGTTTTCAATCAGCATACCGTCGTTAACCCTAAACCACTGATTGCCGGATTCGACGGTGAATTCTTTGAGCTTTAGTCCGTAAAAGAATGCTGCGCTGCCGATTTTTTTCACGGTCGAGGGAATATTGACCGATTGGAGAGCGCTGGATGCGAGAGCGACTTCGCCAATAGTCTCCAGACCTTCGTTTAGCTTTACGGAGGTCAGATAAGGGTTGTTGCGCATCGATTGGTCGGCTATAACTTTCACAGTTGAGGGAATGGTATAGGAATTGGCTGACCGGCCCGCCGGATAACACATAAGTGTTTCCATATCCTTCGTAAAGAGCACGCCATCCTGCGATTGATAGTAAGCGTTTTCTTTTTCAACTTCGATCCCCACGATTGCCGTGTCGGAACGCCATACGCCCACTCCGATCGACTTCACTGAAGCCGGAATCACTATATCGCCTGTAAGACCGGTGGCATTCCAGAACGCAAGTTGGCCGATTGTCTCGAGCGTTGAGGGGAACCGCAACGTCTGAAGCATAGTGCAGTTGGCAAAACTCTGCATTCCGATTTCGGTCAATCCCTCGTTGAGTTCAAGTTCCGAAAGATTGCCGCAATACATAAAAGCGGACTCTCCGATTTGACGGACATTTTTTCCGAGTTCAACACTCGTGATTCCCATCCCGTAGAAGCACTCTTTAGCGATTGCGGTCACAGGGACCTCATTTCCGTTGTAGGTCACCGTGGCAGGCACCACAATATCGAGGTCGGGATTGTCAAAGTCGGGATACCATCCCGTGAGAGTCGCTTCCGTTTCATTAACGTCATAAACGAGATAATTGGAAATTAACTCTTCTGCCGACGCTGAGGCGACAAAGGCGGCCGACGCAGCGATAAGACTTAAAACGCGTTTGTTAATCTTTTTCATTAGCGTTGTTTTTATGTTGGAGATTAGTTGTAATTATTCGATCTTACAATGCGAAAAACTATTGTAAATAGATTCACCTCTCGCTGTTGCTGTCGCTAACAAAGGTATTGAATTTAAATCTTATTTCCAAATTTTAAAATCAGTTAACATTATTCTTTCTCCATTCCTTAAATATTTTGCATTTTTTTCGTAAATTTGAGCCGAATCCGTAGAGCGTCTTGCAACCTGAACTATAGGCAAGTCGCTCCATCTCAAATTCGGACTCGGGCAAGAATCTCAGCGAAAGTGTGTTTTTGAAAAATTTTCAAGGATTTGGATATTCGGACCCGAATTTGTGTTATATCTTAGGTGTGAACTCATGAAATTTAATTTTCGTGAAGCGCAAGAACACCGTATTGATTGAATTAACAATTTATAAAGAACATACAATTATGGTAAAGAAACAAGCTGAATATCTTGCAAGGCTACGTCAGCTAATGGCGCAGAAGGGCATCAAGGCATGCGTAATCTCGGGCACTGACCCCCACCAGAGCGAGAATCCCCCGATGCACTGGCGCGGGCGCGAATGGCTCACAGGTTTTGAATCCACCAACGGAACTAACGGCACAGCTGTAGTCCTTCCGGATGAAGCCTACGTCTGGACCGACTCCCGATATTTTCTTCAGGCTGAAGAGCAACTCGAAGGCACGGGCTTCAAGATGATGGAAGAGGATGGCCCGAACGCCGTTGACCTCGTCGACTGGCTCACGGAACACACCAATCAGGGTGACACTGTCGGCATCGACGGCATGACTTTCTCCGTCTCGTATGCCCAGCGTCTCCAACAGGAGCTCAACGACAACGGAGTGAAGCTTGACACGAATTTCGCCATGTTCGACACTATCTATCCCGATCGCCCCGAACGCCCTAAGAATAAACTCTTTATTCACGACGAAAAAATCGTGGGCGCCACGGTGGATGAAAAGGTGAAGGAAGTATTGGAGCAAGTGAAAGGCGAACTGGCCAACGCCGTCCTTCTCTCCTCGCTCGATGACATTGCATGGGTCACCAACCTGCGCACCGCCGGAGACATAGCATTCTCCCCCATTTTCGTCAGCTATCTGTTCCTTTCCCCGACCGAAAGAATTCTTTTCATTGACAAGGATAAGATAACCAAGGAGGTGGCCGACCATCTCGACAAATATGGGTTCAAAGTTATGGGTTACGACGACGTGACGACATTCGTCGGCAACCTTCCCAAAGAGACCCGTCTGCTGCTCGATCCTGAAAAGACCGCCCGCGGCGTCTACGACCACGTTGACTGCACACCCGTGTTCGGCGGAGCAGGAATCGCCAAACTGAAGAGCCTTAAGAACAAGACAATGATTTCCAACCTTGCAACTGCAATGGAGAAGGATGGCGTGGCCCTCACGAAATTTTTCATGATGGTCGAGAAGGAATATCCAGAAGGGAAGCTGACTGAGCTTGAACTCGCAAAACGCCTGCGCGCCCTTCGTCTGGCCGATTCATCATGTGTCGACGAGAGCTTCGCCCCGATCATCGGTTGGAACGCTCACGGCGCCATCGTGCATTACGAACCGACCGAAGAATCCTCCTGGGCAATTCAGGGCGACGGCCTTCTGCTAGTAGACTCGGGCGGTCAGTATGTCTACGGCACGACCGACATCACCCGCACCATCGCACTCGGGACGCCCACCGATGAGCAACGCCACGACTTCACACTCGTGATGAAAGGCCATATCGCCCTCTCCAACGCCGTGTTCCCTGCCGGCACTACCGGCCATCAGCTCGACGTGCTCGCCCGCCAGTTCCTCTGGAAAGAAGGGAAAGCCTATTTCCACGGCACTGGTCATGGCGTCGGATTCTTCATCAACTGCCATGAAGGACCTCAGAACATCCGTCTTAACATCAATCCCACACCCCTCGAACCGGGAATGATCACGAGCAACGAACCGGGCCTTTACCTTTCAGGCCGGTACGGAATCCGCTGCGAGAACCTGATCGTGACCGAGAAAATGATGGAGACCGAGTTCGGTACGTTCCTCCATTTCCACCCCATGACCCTCTTCCCCTTCGACCGCTCTCTCTTCGATCTCTCCATCATGTCGGAGGCGGAAATAAAATGGGTCAACGACTATCACGCTCTGGTCTATGACCGCCTGAGCCCTCTTCTCTCAGCCGACGAGCAGGCATGGATGAAGGCCAAGACCGCTCCTCTGACACGTTAACCGCACACCTTAAATATTAGAACAATATAGAAATGCCACTCATATTACCTGTAAGAGGCTTCACCCCCAAGATTGGGAAAGACTGTTTCATTGCTGAAAACGCCACGATTGTCGGCGACGTCACAATGGGCGACAACTGCTCTGTTTGGTTCGGCACGGTGCTCCGCGGCGATGTCAACACCATCACCATAGGCAACCGCGTCAACATTCAGGATGGATCCGTGCTCCATACGCTCTACCAGAAATCAACCATTGAAATCGGTGATGACGTATCGATCGGTCACAACGTTGTCATTCATGGGGCAAAGATTCATGATTACGCCCTGATCGGAATGGGTGCAATCGTGATGGATGATGCCGAGGTCGGTGAAGGCGCTCTCGTGGCCGCAGGCTCGGTCGTGCTTAGCCGCACAAAGATCGGGGCCCATGAAATGTGGGCAGGAGCTCCGGCAAAATTCGTCAAAATGGTGGAGCCTGAAAAAGCCAAGGAAATGAACGTCAAGATTGCCAAGAACTATCTGATGTATTCCCGCTGGTACTCGGAGACTCCCGCTGAGGCCCTTCGCGAAGCCGAAGTGGAGGTCAAGGCTGAAGAATCCTAATCAGACTTACACTTGAAATCAGACTCACACTCTAACCTCAATAACTTCCCGCCTGCCTCCGGCAAGCGGGAAGTTTATTTTATCCCCGCGGAGAAACGCTATAACGGAGGATATGTTATTGAGCAGGATTCACAACCTTTTCGAAAAACGGCCTATTATATATATGTGTGCGTGAAGAAATACGCATACAAGGGGGGCCATACAGGATTTCATTCCCCGGGCTCCATGCCGCCACTACCATTATTTCTAAAAACTACTATTATGAAAAAATTTACACTATCTCTTTTCTCCGCTTTCCTTCTTTCAGGAATGTTGATGGCCGAAAACCATCAGACAGCACCCGACAAATATTTCCTTGTCGAGGAGCAAGTGGTCAACAGCCAGAATCTTCTTCCGCCCCCTCCGACAGCCGAATCCGGTCGTTTCTCGTATGATGTCGAACAATACCAATGGGGAAAGAAAATGCGGGACACCGATCGCGGTCAGCTTGCGGTGCGTGACGCCAATCTGAACGAGGGATGGATCGACCGCGTATTCAGCGAATCATTCGGCTTTGAGCTTACTCCCGAGAATGCACCCGAGATCTACAAGCTGATTTCCGGGATGAAAGAGGATGCCGGAGACCTCGCCACGCGAGATGCAAAGAACCATTATATGCGTCCCCGACCTTTCATGGTGTTCTGCGAGACTTCCGGCACACCCGACGATGAAGAAGGCCTGCGCAAGAACGGTAGTTATCCCTCGGGGCATACATCTATTGGCTGGGCCTCAGCTCTCGTCCTTTCCGAAATCAATCCTGCACGTCAGAATGAAATAATCAAACGCGGATATGAATTCGGGCAGTCGCGCGTAATAGTCGGTGCCCACTTCCAGAGCGACGTCGACATGGGAAGAATCGTCGGTTCGGCCGTGGTCGCTTCCCTGCACTCCGACCCGGGATTCCTCAAACAGCTGGAAAAAGCAAAAAAGGAATTCGCCCGTCTCTCCAAATCAAAGAAATAAAACACTCTGCTGACGAATTTTTTCGTAAATAATTTTGTCAGAAAGATAAGATTATATAATTTTGCACCGCTAATGTAACCTTACGGCACCCACACAGCGCCCTCCATACACGGCGCTGAGGCTTCGACGGTGTTTTCGACGTCAGGCCGCCGGAGGCTGCGGAGGCATCCAATCAAAGACTTAAACAAAAAAACTAATAGCAAAAAATGATCATCGTACAAGTAAAAGAGGGCGAGAACATCGAGAAAGCCCTGAAGAAGTTCAAACGTAAATTTGAAAGAACCGGCATCGTTAAGGAACTGCGTCGTCGTCAGGCATTCGAAAAGCCCAGCGTAACGAACCGCAAGAAAATGGTGAAGGCCGTTTACGTTCAGAAGCTCCGTCAGGCAGAACAGTAATCGCTGATCCTTTTCGTTACGAAACGAAATACGGGTGTGCCGATTTTCGGCACGCCTATTCTTGTATAGGCATAGTTTACCTAATTCCCGGAAGGGACATTTCATCCGTCGCATAGCAATGCAATCCCACCTCGATGAATTCAAGCTCTATCTGAGGCGAGAGCTGAACCGTTCGGCACTCACCGTGGAGGCATACGCTCGCGACCTGCAACAATGGGCCGAGGCAACCTCGGCTCAGAATCTTTCTCCGGCAGACGGAAATGTCTCCCCTAACGATATTCGCGCCTACATCGGATCTTTGGCCGAACAGAGGATGAGCCCCGCAACTCTCCGTCGAAAACTGCAGAGCATACGCGCCTTCTTCGACTGGGCCCTGAAACGCAGGCTGGTTACAATCAATCCTGCCGCCGACCTTCAGCTCGCCAAACTTCATCGCCGACTTCCCGCCTTTATCCGGGAGCAGGATATGGAAATGATTCTCTCCCCCCGGCCCCGGGCTAATACGGAGACGACCGGGAAGGCGCAAACCGGTTCCCTTTCCGGAACGCAATCTTCAGGGGAAGAGAGCCGGGTGCAGGAATATCGCCGGGAGCGAGCCTTGCTGATTGTCGACATTCTTTATAGTCTCGGCCTACGAGAGGCCGAGCTAATCGGACTAACGGATAACGACATTTCATTCTCCGGCACGACCGGAGAGATTCGCGTGACAGGAAAACGCGACAAACAGCGAGTGCTCCCCCTTCCCGGACCGCTTTACGACAAGATAAGAAACGTGGCCCGCATGCGCGATAAGCTCTACCCCAACCTTCCACTCCCCCGCGCCGTAATAGCCGGACCACACGGGAAGCTCACTTCCACCGCCATTTACAGGATTGTAAAGGAAACCCTTCAACCGGCTGCCGCCGACCGCAAGAGTCCCCATACACTTCGCCACTCGTTTGCCACGGCAATGCTCAACGACGGCGCCGACCTTGACGCCGTCAAGGAAATGCTCGGACACGCCTCTCTGGCGACCACCCAGATC
>CAMWRW010000085.1 GCA_947176755.1 uncultured Porphyromonadaceae bacterium | reverse complement strand
ATAAATATTTTTTATTTTCTTTATTCTCTATTTCTTTTTTTTTTCTCTCATTTTTTATAACCGATAAGCCGGAGACCCGTCGGGTCTCCGGCTTCGGAGCTTTTTATTGGCGGTCCGGAATCGCACCGTCGCACGACGGCCGGACTGCTCTTGTAACTTTCTGAATTAGTCTTCTACGGCTGCTACGCCCGGAAGAATCTTGCCTTCGATTGCTTCGAGGAGCGCTCCGCCACCGGTCGATACGTAGGACACGGAGTCTGCAAGTCCGAACTTGTTGACGCAAGCCACGGAGTCTCCACCACCTACGAGTGAAAATGCTCCGTTGTCGGTTGCCTCTACAATCGCATCGGCTATCGCACGCGAACCGCGGGTGAAGTTTTCAAACTCGAACACGCCTGCGGGGCCGTTCCAGAGGATGGTCTTGGCGGGCACGATGGCATTGCGGAATGCTATGATCGAATCGGGACCTGCATCAAGGCCTTCCCATCCGTCGGGAATGTTATCGGCGGGGCATACCTGCGTGTTGGCGTCGTTGCTGAAGGCGTCGGCTGCCACACAGTCGCTGCCGAGAACGAGGTTAACGCCTTTTTTCTTGGCGAGTTCGATGATGTCGAGGGCAAGCTGGAGCTTGTCGTCTTCCACGATCGAGTTGCCGATCTTGCCGCCGCGGGCCTTGGCGAAGGTGTAGGTCATTCCGCCGCAGAGAATCAGGTTGTCAACCTTGTCCATGAGGTTCTCGATAATGCCGATTTTGGTCGATACTTTCGAGCCGCCCATGATTGCCGTGAAAGGACGTTTGATATCCTTAAGGATGTTGTTGACCGCGTTCACCTCTTTCTCCATAAGGAGGCCGAGCATTTTGTCCTGCTTGTCGAAGTAGTCGGCAACGACCGCTGTCGAGGCGTGGCGACGGTGTGCCGTACCGAAGGCGTCGTTTACGTAGACGTCACCGTAAGAGGCGAGAATCTTGGCGAAGTCTTTCTGACGTTCTTTCATCTCTTTCTTGGCATCGTCGTATCCGGGATCGTTCTTATCGATGCCTACGGGTTTGCCTTCCTCTTCGGGGTGGAAGCGGAGGTTTTCAAGAAGCAGCACTTCACCGGGCTTGAGATCTTTGGCTGCCTCGGCGGCAGTGGCGCAGTCGGGAGCAAACTTCACGTCCGTGCCGAGCGCTTTGGCCACGGCCTCGCGGATCTGGGAGAGGCTCATTTTCTCGTTGACTTTCCCTTTGGGTTTGCCCATGTGGGACATGATAATCAGCGAACCGCCGTCGGCCAGAATTTTCTTGAGCGTGGGAAGAGCGCCGCGAATACGGGTGTCGTCTGTGATGTTGCCGTTCTCATCGAGGGGCACATTGAAGTCTACGCGTACGAGCGCTTTCTTGTTCTTGAAATCGTAATTTTCGAATTTAGACATTGTCTGTTCTATTTTGGGGTTTTCGATTTGTGTTTTGTCTAATGCTGTGGCGTCCGGACGTCTGCCGGACGGTTTCGGGTGTTTTTCCGCTGCAAATATACTAATTTTTTTCCACTTCGCTTGGGGGTTTTATTCCTTATAAGTAATTTTGCGTCGGACGGGGAGGGTCCCCTCGGTGGTAAAACGCATTGCCCCCGCGGAATGTTTAATGTTTTTTCCGGACCGGCACACGCGTCGGTCTCTTTTGTGTATGTCAATAGATAACAATAAGATAGATTCGGCTGAATTATCGGCTATGAGGGATGCTTTTATAGCTGTCTCCGGGAGGGATCCGGAGGTGGTGACGCGCCTGGCGGGCGCCGGCTCAAATCGTCGCTATTTTCGTCTTTCCGACGGCGAGGGTGTGTCGCTGATCGCCGTCGTGGGCGCTCCGCTTAGGGAGGCTCGCGATTTTGTGGAGCTGGACGGCGTGTTTCGCGAGGCGGGAATAAATGTGCCGAAGGTGGTCTTAGCCGATCTTCCTTTATATCTTCAGGAGGATCTTGGAGACAGGTCGCTATTCGATTGCATCGCCGACGACCGTAAGCGTCTTCCCGACGGGGAACTTTCAGAGGGGACGATCGGTTTGCTTGAGGAGACGATGCGTTCGCTTGCCGGTATACAAGCGGTGGCGGTCGACCGTTGGCTTCCTTGCGTCGGCGGTAGAAAATTGTCCCGACGTCAGGTGATGTGGGACCTGAATTATTTCAAGTACGAGATGGCGATGCCCGCCGGGGTGGAGTTTGATGCGAATGCTCTTGAGGATGATTTCGAAGCTCTTGCCGACAGAATTATGGCCCTGTGCTCGCGACCTGATCTGTCGGGATTTATGTACAGGGATTGTCAGAGTCGGAATGTGATGGTAAAGGATGGAGTTCCTTGGTGGATTGATTTTCAGGGGGGAATGTATGGTCCGTCGCTTTATGATGCGGTCTCGTTCCTTTGGCAGGCTAAGGCGCGGTTCCCGCAGGAGCTTCGCGCCCGGTTGCTCGATGTGTGGATGAGGGAAGCGGCTGCGTTGCGCGGCATCCGGAAGCCGGAGTTGCTTCTGACAGGTCTTGATGAGATGATTCTGTTCAGGACGTTGCAGGTGCTCGGCGCGTATGGTTTTCGGGGGCTTGTCGAACGGAAGGCTCATTTCATCGAGTCGATTCCGCCGGCATTGGCCACGCTCGCAGAACTTGTCGCAGGAGGCAAGCTGGACTCTTTCACGGAATTGCGACGCGTGGCGGAGGGTCTGCTGTCGTCGCCCCGTTTCGCTGATTTGCCGGGCGTTGAGAAATGCTCGGCCGGATTGCGTGTGAAGGTGTTCTCCTTCTCTTATAAAAAGGGCTATCCGGAGGATCTTTCGGGCAATGGAGGAGGCTTTATGTTCGATTGCAGGGGAATGCATAATCCTGGACGCTATGCTGAATATAAGTCGCTTACGGGGCTTGATGAGCCTGTAAGAGCTTTTCTCAGGGAGCGGGGTGAGGCAGACAGATTCGTTGAGATGGCGCTGGATATTGTGAGTCCCTCTGTGTCGACCTATCTTAGAAGAGGCTTCTCGAATTTGCAAATCGGGTTTGGTTGCACGGGCGGTCAACATCGGTCGGTCTATTGCGCGCAGGCTGTAGGGGAGAGGTTGCGCAAGGAGTTCCCTGAGGCAAATGTGGAGATTATCCACCGTGAGCAGGAAGGAGGCAGAGGATGAGGGCGCTTGTGTTGGCTGCCGGACTCGGCACCCGGTTGCGTCCTTGGACGCTGGCGCATCCTAAGGCTCTTGTGCCCGTGGGAGGGCGACCTATGCTCGACAGGGTTCTGTCGCGTCTGGCCGCGGAGGGCTTTGATGAGGCGGTCGTGAATGTCCATCATTTCGCCGATCAGATTATTGATTTTCTCGATGCGAATGATTTCGGAATGCGCGTGGGAGTTAGCGACGAGAGTTCTGAATTGCTTGATACGGGCGGCGGACTGGCCGCCGCTGCCGACAGGTTTGTCGGAGAAGGTCCGGTGTTGGTCCATAACGCTGACATTTTGAGCGACGCGCCTCTCGGAGATATTATGGATATCCATATTCGGGAGGGTAATGATATCACGCTTCTTACGAGTGGCCGCGAGTCATCGCGTAAGCTCGTGTTTGGCGCCGATGGGCGCCTCGCGGGGTGGCATAACCTTAAGGATGATACTTTCCGCCCGCAGGGGTTCGGGCGCCGGATGAACGATAAGCTCCACGAGTCCGCTTTCAGCGGGATATATGTGGTGGGGGAGAGGGCCCTTGAGAACATAAAAAATTACGGACTCCGATTGGGAATCCGTAAGTTTCCTATAATGGATTATCTATTGTCAATGCCTGAGGGGATAATCATCAGAGAATGTTATCTCCCGCAGTTGAATCTAATCGATATCGGTCGCCCCGAGACTTTACGCGAGGCGAATCTGGCGTTGGTTGAATAATCTCACACTTCGTGGCTTGGACGGTGCGGAATTTGAACGTGGTTGGAGGTGGCATTGAACTGAAATACGCAGCCCAGAATCAGGAACACCACTGCCGCCCCTCCGAGTACCCAGGTCACGGTTACTCCCGTAGTGAAGCAGGAAATTATCAGAAGAATCGAACCTATAATGTATCCGAGTATAGATAGTGTTTTCATAGCTGTAAATTTTTAGCGTGTAAATAACTTTTAATACAATCCGGAATCTCGCCTGAGACCGAACCGGAGAGTTAATTGATAAGGCGCGCCTGTTTTACCTATATAACGCGCGCGGATAGGAATGGTTCAAGTTCCTGCCCGCGCGCGTTTCGGTCTGTTTCATATATCAGAGTTCGGCTGTTTTTAGTTTTTCTGCGTTTTCGGCAACTGTCAGCCGGTCGATACATTCCTGAATATCTCCTCCGACGAAAGCCTGCAGATTATAGACGGTATAGTTGATCCGGTGGTCGGTGATGCGGCCCTGAGGGTAGTTATATGTGCGGATTTTTGCCGACCGGTCGCCGGTGCTGACGAGAGTCTTGCGACGCGAGGCGATGTCGTCGAGATATTTCTGATGTTCGCGGTCGTATATGTAGGTGCGCAATCTGGAGAGGGCGCGTTCCTTGTTTTTAGGCTGGTCGCGGGTCTCGGTGCATTCGATAAGGATTTCTTCAACGGCACCCGTGATTGGGTTCTTCCAGTTGTAGCGGAGACGCACACCGGATTCAACCTTGTTTACGTTCTGGCCTCCCGCTCCGCCGGAGCGGAACGTATCCCAGCGGATTTCCCCTTCGTGAATCTCGACGTCGAATTCTTCCGCTTCGGGGAGGACGGCTACTGTGGCGGCCGATGTGTGGACGCGTCCCTGTGTCTCTGTGGCCGGTACGCGCTGCACACGGTGGACGCCGCTCTCATATTTCATCGTGCCGTAGACATCGGTTCCGCTCAGGGTAAAGATTATCTCCTTATAGCCCCCGGCCGCACCTTCCGACACGGAGGAGACCGTGAGAGTCCATCCTTTAGATTCGGCATATTTCTGATACATCCGGAACAGGTCGCCGGCAAAAAGGGCCGCCTCATCTCCCCCCGTGCCACCGCGAATCTCTACCACCGCATTTTTTGCATCGTCAGGGTCGGAGGGGACAAGAAGCATCTTGATCCGCGACTCAAGTTCCGGAATCCGGCTCTCGGCGTCGTCGATTTCCTCGCGGGCCAACTGACGCATCTCCTCATCCTGCTCCGAGGCGAGTAGCGACCGACCCTCCTCTACAGAACGAAGCGCTCTTTCATATTCCCGCTTCACCCCGAGAAGGCGCTCCAGCTCGCGGTATTCCCGCGAAAGACGGGCATATCGCTTGCGATCGGATATCACATCCGGATCGCTGATAAGGGTCGACACCTCTTCGAAGCGGGCATCAAGGCCGTCGAGACGGCTCAATAGCATGTTCTGGTCCATATACGCTCTTATTTCAATGCAAAATTACAAAAAAAATCAAAAGTAGTTGGCGGATTAAGGAAATAGCATTATCTTTGCATCCGCAAAACAAATCAAAACACAAACCGGCAAAGTTTATGGCAACAAAAATCAGATTGCAGCGTCATGGCCGTAAAGGCTACGCTTATTATCCTATTGTAGTCGCCGATAGCAGGGCACCACGAGATGGTAGATTTATTGAAAGGATAGGTTCTTATAATCCGAACACTAATCCTGCTACAATAAGTTTAGACTTCGACCGTGCTTTGTATTGGGTTGAGACTGGTGCACAGCCTACCGACACTGTTCGTTCTATCCTCTCCAAGGAGGGCGTGCTTCTCATGAAGCATCTCCGTGGCGGCGTGAAGAAGGGTGCTTTCGATGAGGCTGAGGCAGAACGTCGCTTCAACGCCTGGAAGGCTGACCGCGAAAAAGTAGCGGCTTCCGACCGTGCGAAGAAGGATGCTAAGGCTGCTGACGAGGCTAAGGCTCGTCTCGAAGCTGAGGCTGAGAAAAACCGTCTCATCGGCGAATCCGTAGCAAAGAAGAAAGCTGAGAAACTCGCCGCTGAAGAGGCTGCCGCAAAGGCCGCTCTCGAAGCTGAAACAGCTGCTTCTGAAGAAAACGCAGAAGCTGCAGAGTAATTCCCCAAGGCTTTCCCAAAATGTTTCGAAGGCGGGTCATTTTTATGGCCCGCCTTCAATCTGTAATCGCCTCTCGTTTCAACTTACTCCGATCAGCTCGATATCGAACACAAGAGTTGATCCTCCCGGAATGCCCGGCTGACTTCTCTTGCCGTATCCCTGTTCGGCCGGAATATAAACTTCCCAGCGATCGCCGGGATGCATCTGCTGAAGGGCTATCTGCCAGCCCGGAATCAAGTCGCGAAGTCGAAAGGCAGGTGCCGTGGAACCCCGGCTGCTGTCAAATTTCTTGCCGTTGATAAGTTTGCCCGTGTAGTGGGCCACGACAACACTTCCACGGTTTGGAGAGGCTCCCCCTTTCCCCTTTGACAACACCTTATAATAAATCCCTTTGTCAAGAGGCTTCACTCCCTCCTCGGTCGACTTCGCCCGAAGCCATTCCCTGTTCTTTTCGATATAATCTTCTTTGCTCATAAGTATGTCTACGAAATTATTTATCGTATCGTATTATGAAGTATGTGGATGAAATTTTGGATTCGGCTGATGGCATCATTGGGTACCATAGCAACTGAAGCCGGATTCTAAAGTTCGCCTCATAATTTATGAGGCGATGCATTAATTTATTTCGAACACATACTTAATAAATCAGTTGTTCTCTTAACGAAAACTCATTACGTGGAGAAATTTCTTTTTTCGCAATGAAACCGCTACGTTCACCATAAATAGGCTACGTCACTGATTTACTAACGGCATTCGATAGGTTTTCGTTTGAAATGGAGACAACAAACCGTTGAGATGTTAAAAATAATAAAAATATCCATATGGATTTGTATATAAGGAAAGAAATGTATTATATTTGCACCTCAACTTGAAAGAGGGTTGAATCGCAATACGGGGCTGACTGGCTTTGACAGCGTGTAGAAGCGATAAGTAAGCATGCAGAGCTTTGGTGTTCAAGCTCTATAATCGCAAGAGCATCGAACTATAATTGGCGAAAATAACAACTACGCTCTCGCTGCGTAATCTGAAGTACAGTAAGATTCCTTAATTCTCCTCCAAGGCGAGGAGAACGAGACATCATCCCATTGCCCGGTTCCGAGACGTTTGGACAAGATGGTGCTAAGAAATTCGGAAATAGGAGGCCGTAAGTTCCGGGCGGTCTCCGAAACTAAGGAACTAAGGATAAGATTGGCTGTCGTGAGCCTGTCTTATCACGAAAATCAATTCACAGACTAAGCATGTAGAAAGCCTATTGATTCCGCGTTTGGACGAGGGTTCAATCCCCTCCAGCTCCACTTGGCGGGTCGGACAAGTTCCGGACCACGCAAGACAAAATTAAGTCAAACCGCAGACTATCAATTAGTTCTGCGGTTTTTTAATGTTCTAAAGTGTCGATTAAGGACCGACATCAGACCGAAAAAAGACCACTCCGGACAGAGTTTGGGCACTAACCGGGCCCCAACCGACGAAGTGCCGAACGACCGAATGAGAGTCAAACTCGATGAGAATGACGGCTCGGAGTTTAAGCAGGAGCAATCCCAACATACCTCGGAGTCCAAGAATGGCAATATTGAACCTACGCAGCATACTCAAAATCAAAAGCCTTCAATGGAGGCCGATCCAATGATTAGATATAGAGACGATAATTCGAGAGAAAAATCCGAATCAAGTAACTTTCGGAAATATTATAAACTTTATAATTTTCAACTTACAATCCCTTTTCTTTCAAGATTGATATTAAATAATTCAACAAAAATATGGACAGACCGTAGCGCGTTGCTAAGGTCTGTCTTATTTAAGGAATAATACCTGATATTTTTCTATTTAATCCACTCTTTAATCTGTTGAGGGGTAGCGGGGAATCTGAGACCGGTATGCCAGTTGAGATCCGGATAGCCTTTCTTTAGAGTGGCATCTGCCT
>CAMWRW010000084.1 GCA_947176755.1 uncultured Porphyromonadaceae bacterium | reverse complement strand
ACTCTACCGGCCTCCACAACCTTCAGATCCTGATTGAATCAAGTCAGAAAGAAGGCATTGCAATCGTTCTGTCTGGTGTCCGTGAAAACGTCCAAGACGCAATCCACCGCTCACACATCGACAATCTAATCCCCAGAAACCGAATCTGCGACCACATCTCCAAGGCCGTAATCGTAGCAAACGAAATCGCCGAAAACTCCCGGAAATAACATAAAATTCCCGATATGAGAAGAACCATCCGCCCCCAAGCGAATGGTTCTTCTCATATCAGGCCCCCTCTCAATTCCCAATTCACATCTCCCTGCCGACATCGAAACAAGGACACGCCTTTGCCGCAAACTCCCTGTGACCATGCACACTCGCTCCCGGGTAACGACGCCTCAATTCCGCCACAAGTCCCCGCAGCGACTCCTTCTGCGCCTCCGTGCGCGTGTCCTGAGGTTGCCCCCTTTCGTCAAGGCCTCCAACATAGCAGACTCCTATCGAATGCCCGTTCTGTCCCAGACAATGGGCCCCTACCTCTCGCTCCGGACGCCCCGCACTGATCTTCCCGTCAAGACCTATCAGATAATGATAACCAATTGTCCTGAAACCGCGACCCTTATGCCACGCCGTCACTTCCTCTACTGTCACTTCCCGACCCGCCTTGGTCGCCGTGCAATGTATGATAATCTTATCTATCTCTCTCATTTCTATCTTTGTTACTTAGTTACTCACTTCCTGATTCCATGATAATGAAACGATATCCCCAGCAACGAGCCGCTGAATAGCAATATCTCCCCGAATATGTAGATCACCGACGAATCTATCTCCCCTTCCGGAGGATAGAAAAAACCCGTGAACAACAACCCGAAACCCAACGTCAGGCTGATGGCGGCCAGCCAATAGGCCAGCCGCTCCCTCAATCCTAAAGTTTCCATCAGTGGGTCGTGATCAGATTCACCATCTCCGCCAGTCGCGCCGCCACAGGATGCATGAGCCGCGCCGGCAACTCTATATACCCATTCTCAACCTGCGGCACCGGTACATACTGTGCCTCTGCAACCGTCGACCCCTCGATGGTGCCCAACACGCGCAGACTCCTCCCCTGCCCGCTGTGCGCCACCGCAACCGCCGGCGTCGCTCGTCGTCCGAACATCCTCCGGCTCCGCCCAAGACGCAACGCAAGACTGTCGCCATCTGCGGCCAACGGCTCCGTCACTCCCCGTGGCCAATCGCTCATCCGGAAATAAATCAGACGAAGATAATCCTCCGGAAGCTTTACTACTGCCTGACCATCACCATAATGTTCCGCAATCACTCCCTCCATCTCCTTCACCTCATCAATATCCGCCCGGCTCGCCGAACAGACCGCCAACCGCGACGCCTCCGGCAGCAGACTCCTGATCAACCCGCGAAGCTCCGTCCCCGCGTCCCCATACTCCACTCGCTCCTCTATCGCCTCCGCATTCTCATCAAGCAACGCAAGCGTCAGATCCTCTATCTCGCTAATCTTTATCTTCATCTCTTTTAATTTTTTAGTTGTCCTCAATTTTTATCCTGTCTCAACTCGAATATCTTTCCCGTCCGGTAATGGCGGCTACTCTCTATCAGATGCTGCACAACCGGATTATCAGTCGAATATTCCGCCGGCGTTACCCCGTAGGCCGTCATCCCCCCGCCCGAAAAATGAATCCGAAGTCTCAATGACCCTTCTCCAACCACGGTCTCCCATTCCAGATATCCCATCACGCCATAGCGCTTTCCTCTATTCATCGCCATTTCTATTCTCATTTTCCTGATTCCTCATTAATACACATCTCCCGTATATTGCTCCCAGATGATATGCAACTTCATATCGTCGCCCATCTCCTGAATTCCCTGCCACATCGTGCCGGCCACGGCCTTCGTCGAAATGCCCGGACAACTGCGCGTCACATAATAGATGTCGCCCGCTTTCGCATCCTCAGGAGCCGTCGCAAGATCCCAGAGCTTGAATCTGAACGAATCCTTTACTCCCTCATTTCCCTCGCCATTGATCCATATATGGCAACTCCCCTTCAGCGCAAGTGCATCCCACGTCAGAATCCCGCTTCGGGTTGCCTCCTCTCCCTCAACACGGTCCGAAAAACTATGCTCCGAACTGTAGATATAATGGACAAGTCGGTTTTCCCCGATCAAAGCCCCGGAATTGCTCCAGCCGAGTCGGTCGAGCGTCGGCTCTCGCTTTATCTCTATATCCCCGAACACTGTATGGAAATTCGTCACAGTCCAACCTACACTGTTCACCTTCGTTGTAATCTGGATCTCCGGATGGCGCGAATAGTCGATACACTGTATCTGCTCCAGAAGATTCTTTCCCGCGAGCAACAATGCCGTCTTTGGCACATCCTCCCCCGTGAAAAACATCTTCGCCAACGCTATTATCCGCTCCACGGTCCACTCTCCCGTATGCTCGAGCTCGCGCTTGAACTGCCAGCGCAGTCCCTCCGTGCAATAGACATACTGATGGCCCATCCGCGGCACCTCCAACTTAAATTTCCCCGCACGCCCGGCCCACAACGTCCGGTTTCCTCTTACCTTGAAATTCGCAATCGCCTGCTCCGCGATTATAGCTTTCGCAAACGGTATCCGCTTGCGCTGACTGTCAAAATAATCGCTCACAACCTGATTCATACCCCGCTTCTGCAGATAGACCTTCTGAGGCTGCGGAACGATCAAATCCGGATCCACCTCCTTCTGGGTCTCATACAGAGAATTGGCCAGCAACACGCATACACTCCCCGCCGGAATCGCCGGAACCGTACAAAACTCATTCGCCGCATTATCCTTCATCCCGTTCACGGCCCTCACTATCGGATTATTCGTCGTCGGATCCGTTCCCGTCACAAACAGCATCAGGTCCTTCCCCGGAGTCCTGCGGCTTCCATCCTCGCTGTAGCCGTCGACTCCCCTCACAAGAAGCGTCGTGTGAAGTCGCGGCACACTCTGCTCATTCCCCGCCAACGGCAACACCACCTGCATCGCTCCCGTCGATTTTATATCCGTCTGCGTTCTGACCGAACTCCTCGGCTCATCTATCATATAGTGGTCCACCTCCGGACTGCTCACCTTCACTCTCTTCGCCTTAAGCATCAGATTCATCAACGGCGTGTCGTCCGAATTAAACCTGAACAGTTCCTCATCGATATCCGGCTCAATGAAATTGCCTCTTCCGATGCCTCCCGTCATTAGCGCCGCTTCAGATACGGTCGCCGGTGCGCCCGGAACTTGAGTCATCATTCCCATTGTTCCCTTGCTCATATTAATCTCGCTCATAATTTTCTCTCTTTTTTATTTTCTTTATTTTCCTTATTTCTCTCTTTTATCTCTTTCTTAATAGGCAGTTCGCGCAAGATCGAAAATACTCGTCGCCACCGGACTCCCCAGGCCGCTGCTGAAGCTCCCCTGCGGATGCGGAACCCCGTCGCTCATAAATTCCTCGATACTCTCCTCCTTAATCCGGGTGTTTCTCCCCTTTATCTCCCCGGCCATTCTGGCCGCCTCCACATCCCGATCATAATGCAGCCCATTCTGAATAAAGCTCACACTCTGGTCGCTCATAATTCCTGAATTGAACTCCGACGCGATTCTCTCGATCAGCCCTAAAGCATCATCCAGTTCCTCCGCGCCAATCCTTTCAAGCAGATTCTCCCGAAGATTCTCCCGAAGATTGACTTCCTCAACCCTCTCCTCAACTCTCTCCTCGACTCTCTCCTCGACTCTCTCCTCCTCATTATTCCCGGGCATAGATTCCGCATCATCCACCGCGACAACCTCATCCTCCGGTTTTGAGTCCGTTTCCCCCAAATCTCCGCCATCCGATTCCGGACGCGCAGCATCCCCGCCTGAAGGGAAGGAGACTGTCGCAGGAGAAGAACCATCAACCGGACAAGTCTCATCAGCAAGTTCAGGCGAAGACACAGCCAAACCATCCGGAGTTTCGCCGATTTTAAAACCGACCAATTTCACATCATCCACATCTTCCGCCGCATCCTTCTCATCATTAAATCGGTCAAGAATACTGCGGATTTGTTCGCACATCTCCCTGAACACGCCTCTCTTTTTAGAAGCGGTAGTTTCAGCAACTTTCAAATTTTCAATCATAATAAAAAGCAATTATCGCCGGCAGTCGGCGTAAAAAAACAACATCAAAGCGAAAGCGAAAAATTCCCGATCGCACTGCAAAATTACACCCACCTCACCCCCCTTTCCCCATATCCGTCACACACCCTCAAACCGCATCTCCAATCATAGTCCAAATAACGCAAGCGTGCCTCCGGCGGCAAGGTTTCAACGTACCCGCCAAAAAATTTTTGTCCAAGAGGCGAGCTTCAGCGAGCCCTGCCAACATCGCCCGAAGAGAAAAGACCATATACAACAAAACCCCTCGGACTCCTCCGAAGGGTCGAATAAGTTACGCGATTAAAACTTCCGGTCGAACCCTAAAGTTCTATTCTTAGCCAAGCGAAGCACCAGAGGCGATGACACGAAAGCGCGGCGGCGGTGTCGCAACTCCATATTAGATAGAACTACTCATAGTAAGAAACGTGTCGGCTCCTTTTTATGATTCCTTGACCATTGCATGAAGGACAAGTAATAGTAGATAAAATTATGCTTGGAGTATACGAATTATCAACGCCACACTTAGGGCAAGAACTAGTTACTTTTCCACTACCATGGCAGTGAAAACAATACATTTTTTCAGTATAAGGAGTCTTACATTTGACTCCGCTCATAAAATCAAGAGGATCATTGTATTCTGTATTATATTTGGTTACTGTAGTATAACCGTAGCCTTTACATTCTGGACAAGTATTTTCTACATAACCGCGCCCATTACATCTATCACAAGCGATATGACCTGTACCATAACACCGTTCACATCGCTCCTCGTAATATTCGGTTCGGTATTTCAACTGGGGTGTATAAGAAGGTACTTGAATCGGTTGCTTATATGAGTTAGGCTGAGAAGATTGAGTAGGTTGTACGTATTGGTATTGAGAATCTTTTGGTGAATTATGGTAATTTTCAGATGTGCATTTACCTACAAAAGCGACAATGGCAATGAAAGCTATTATACCTAAAGCAGATTGGATACTTTCTTTATTCTTCGACCAAACATCTTTCAGCCAAAAGAAAAGAAAAAAACCGCCAAGTCCTATTAAAATAAGTAATGGAATAACAATACTAATATTGCTCGGAGTATAATCATCAGATAAATCGCTATATCTTCCATGGTCGGAAGGATTAGCTAATACCGAAAATAATGGTAATAACAGAAACACGACACTAATAAAATATCGGAGGTATTGTTGAGATTTTGAATTATGGTTAATTTTAATCATTTACAGCATTTTATCTATTGTAGTGAAATATGGTGTGTAGCGGAGTTGACCTTTGCGCTCCAATTCGTAGGCGTTCGGGTCGATGTCAGGAACAGGCTCGAAGTTTTCTATCTCGAAGCCGAGATAGAAGTCGCCTGAAGGCGAGAAGCCGAGTGCTTCGAGGGCAGGTTTCGGGTAGAACTTCGAGCCATCTCCTTTCAGGCGCAAGAGTAGACGTTCGTTGTCGTGATGGAGCAGAGGATATTTTGTTTTCTCGAATCCGGAAACAATATTAGTCTCAATGACTACCTCTTTCTTGCACTCTTTTGTGATATAAGGTTGGCTATATTCTTACCCTTTCAAGTGCCTAAATCAACCCCAACTCAACTTTCTCTCCCATGCGACCCGCCGATTTTTTTCTCTTTTTTAAGTCTTTCCATGTATAGACTATCCTTTCCTCCGCATTACCTCCGATATTTTCCAAAGCGCGATTCCACCGCTGACTGCCACATTCAACGAATGTTTTACCCCGCTTTGCCGGATCTCGACCACCGTGTCGCTCAGGTCCAATATCTTCTGGTTAACTCCCTCTACTTCATTCCCTACCACCAACACTATCCGCTCCCCGGACTGCGGAACGTAAGTTCTTTGTGGACATGGTATTCTGATAGGCTTGAAGATACCGCTTTAACCAAACAGTTCGGAATGGGATCCGAGACGCACCAGACTAATAACGTCACTGTGAGGATCAAACCATATAAGAAGGAAATCCCCCTCTATATGACATTCCATGTATCCTGCATAGTCACCGGTCAACGGATGTGGATGGTTCTCTTCCGGAATCGGTTTCTCCTGACGTAACAGTTCCAGAATGTCAAACAGCTTCTCCAGCTTTTTCGGATTGTTCCGAAATCGCTTGTAATCCTTCTTATATTGCGATGTGGGCTTAAGCTCCTTCATAGACCCATTGATTTTTCCATGGCCTCAATAGATGACATATCCAGGGACGGCACGTCGTTCATCGCGTCGCTCTCGGCCTCCTTCATTGCGGCAAGCGTCACAGCATTGGGTTCATGATAGGCGGCATTGAGCAGTACAGTCTCCACATAGTTGTTGAGACTGCGATTCTGCCGTTTTGCAAGTTGCTTCAAACGATCAATAAGTTCCACTGAAAGACGGAAGCTCTGATTTTTCTTTAATGCTATCTCCATTTCAATATTATTTTATACTGTAAAGTTAGTATAAATATATTACAGAAACAACATTTCTACAATCTAAGTTCTTAGACAACCCTTCCCATAATCTGAAAATAATGCTCTCGGAAGCAACTGAATCGCCTCCGGATGCCATCTTAGGGGCTTATCTTTCATAAATGGTAAGTTCAACTTCTATCCCTCAAGAAGTTGGGTTTAACTCATTATGGTTTAGCAGACTGAAATAATTCGGCTTATGGGTCAAAACGGGTGCTGAAATCTTTGTAAGTGTAATGTAAATCAGTAAATTAATATACTTTAAAGGTTTCGAACGCTAATTTGCTACAAGTACTATGCTTCTATGGGTCAAAACGGGTGCTAAAAATATTATCCGTTTTGACCAGTTTTAAACTATAATTTGTAACTTTGTATTACGACTTGAAGCATAACGGGGCTCTGCTAGGGAGCAACCTCGCCAGGAATAAAGTCGTAGAATATGCATAATGCAATTTTGGAGATGGCTTAACGGTCATCTCCATTTCTATTATGCAGTTTCTCATATGCCAAGAAAAACCCATTTATCATACGTTTACGATTTTCTGCACTCATGCCAGGGTGATTGCGAAGGGATTTCTTCATATCGGTAAATGTCCCCTCAATCATATTATTTGTATTAGGCATACCGTCTATCTCCTCAAAAGTAAATAGATATGGGATGTATGTAGAGATACTTAGCATGGCAGATCTCAGGCGCTGATGAGTATAAACTGTGCGACCGGATTCTTCATTGAAAGTCTTTTCTTTAAGAAAGTCATGCCATTTCTTTTTCCATGCTTCGAACTCCGTAATGAAGTCCTGTCGCGTCATTGTCTTTAAGCGATATGTAAGATCAAGAAGTTCTTTACCTGCCTGAAGTTGCGGATTCTTTGTAAGTTTACGACGAATGATTGCTACCATGTGAAACTGACACATCTGGATACTATATTCATCAAAAACCGTGAATAGTTTCTGTAAGCCATCAATTACAAGGCCTTTAATGCTATAACCCTGCCGTTTGATATGATCTATCGCTTTCTCATAATCGCTTATATGCTCATGAGCAATGTGTTCCATATAAAGAAGGCGTCCGGTACCACTTTCCAATGCCAATAAAACACCTGTATTGCGACCGAAGTATGTAGCATCTAAATGAACTACACCACTGCCTTTTATCTCCGGGTTCTTCCAATCAAAACTAATCTCGCTGAGTCTACGCTTAATAGTGGACGGACTTAAACCAAACAATTCACTGATTTGAGCGATGGTCTGCTTTCTATGAAGATACATTTCCCAAATCATTTCTTTACTGATCTCAACGCCACCGCTGAATCCCAGACCGCAAGCCATGCACTTGTATCGTTGGACAGATTTACGTTTCCCATCCTTCTTTACAATGGGGGATTTGCATGATGGGCACTTTTTTATTCATAATCATTAGTGTCCACTAAAAAATCATGAGAACACTTTGAAATTATTGAAATTCA
>CAMWRW010000083.1 GCA_947176755.1 uncultured Porphyromonadaceae bacterium | reverse complement strand
CCTCTCAATATACCGCTCTACTCCGTAGACGGGAACAATTACCGAAACTTTAATCTCCTCCATAGGCTTTAACCGCGGTCAAATCGTGAAGCCATGTCTCTGCAAAGGCTGATAGCTTGCCATAAGTGTTATCAATGTATTCCACCGGCTTATGGAGCAACACCGCAAGAATCATCGTGTGAAGCCGAGTAGTGATAATGCGAGAAAATGGTTCCAGAAATTCACACCCTTTTTTTGTCATGGAATCGCGCATGAACCTGTCGGCGCAAACTCTGATCGCACTATCAATAAATCTTGAACTCAATCCGAGACTCCTGAGATCTCTTGAAATTCTCCTCGCCCTCTTGAGATTGCGTATTAACCGCTTGGTGTTTTCCGGTTTTGGCCAGTCGGAGGTAACATCGGCCTCCGAAATAGAGGCGGGAGTGGTTTGAGTTAATTCCTTATCGGGACGAAGCAAGAAAAGGGTTTTCCCCTCTTCGAGATTCCGATGAGGGGTCAAGAGCCGGGATTTGATGCAAAATGCCATATCCGGAGCAAGATAGAGATGATTTCGGCTGAATCGGGCCGTAAGAATGTCGTGGCTTGCTTGATCTCTGGCAAAGAGATGAAGATCAGAATGACGGGCCATAAGGTCGGCGTCTTTATTGATTAAGTCCGGAGTCTGATAGCAGATTGACTGCGGGAGCATAATGATTCTGTTTTCAGGATAACGGGCAATAATTTCAAGTCTTATATCTTGAAGCCCCCGCCATAAATCCCCGAAGTTTCCCCCTCCCATCAGCAAAATAGTAATATCCTTGTCCAACTTAGGAAATGGAAAGTATCCGGCCCCGTAACATTTCAGGAGCTTAAAGCCGAATTGGTGGAGGAAATCCAACGTGCCTTGCCAGATCAGCACGTCGCCGATATTATCATAATATGGCGCATCGGCAATTATGACCCGCTCGCTTAAGAGTGGTTTGAGCCGACAGGCTATTTCTTGACGAAGTTTTGAAATTTTGATCTCAAAACACTCCATTCTCCATTAACGATATAGTCAACCAAACGTCTGACAGTATAAACCGCTTGATTAGAGCGATTCCTCATTAATGCTGTCCATTTACCCTTAGAAGAAAGCATTTCATTATTTTCCGAGAGCTTATGGCTAAGAAACCGTCGCATTTCTTCTCCGACCCAGTGGCGGCCATCCAACGTGATGCGGTCGCGCATCTCCAGATGTGTTGGAGTCGCGAGTTCGGGAATCATCCCGAATGTCAGCCATGAGTGGCCGTTATAGCATTGGGCCTTTTTACACTTCACTACAGGGCAGAAATCAATGGGAGCCGATAGATTATCAAAAATTCTTGCAGGTCTTAAACCGTAGCATTGCGAAATTGATCCGGTCTCCAGATTAATATATCCTCCCCACAATCCATTATAGCACTCCTCCTTACGCGGTTCTCCGAATATCTGCATCTTGAAATCAAACAGCGGGGAATCAAACTGCCCCCACACACTGATGTATTCATCGCGTGACAGCGCCGAGAGTATCGGAATTTCGGGTTTAGTGTTATCGCGTGCAACAGTGATATGGCATAGTGCTCCGAGATTTTTCAGGCATAGTTCCTTAATCTCGTCAATATACGGGATTTCATCGTCGGATGGAGTAAGCTCAACCGTAAACGAAATGTCGCTGTCCTCAATAAGACGGATGTTGGCAAAAAACTTCTCAAAAAGTTCTTTCGACTTTAACTCCATAAAGTGGAAAGAAATCTTAAGCATGAGGTGTTTTTGCAAATCAGCGGGAATCTGCTTTACCAATTCCTTAAAACGCTTTGTCGACAATCCGTTTGTTACAAGCATAACATAATGGCCCTCCTCAAGCAATTCTCGCGTCAGATCGACCACGTAAAGGGGCAAGAGTGTTTCCCCGGACCCGCAGAGGTTCAGCAGACACGTCCCTCCAAGGCGCTCGCGCGAAAGTGCTTTGCGGATATGCGAGTTGCTATATTTAAGAGGCTTTATTTCTGCCGATTCGTGATGATGGTGAGAAATGTAGCAATAATCGCAGCGAAGATTGCATGCAGTCACCGGCACCTGAATGTCGAAATATCTTTTAATGCTGTCTTTATTCAAGGAACGAGAATTCATATCCGGCCTCATGTAGCCATTTTACAGTTTCTTCAAATAATGAACGATTGATGCGTTCCCAAATCTGCATCTTGATTTTACCGGCGTCACTTCCGGAATTATATTTACGCTCATTAAGGAGTATTTTCCACTCGTGAGCGAAGATCACAAGAGTATCCGCGCCTTCACGCCGGAGATCATTCAAAGCGCTAATGATGTGAATATTGTCGTCAATCCTTAAGTCGGTTCTTCGGAATGAGATGTTATTTTTTATGATTTCTTTACCTCCTGCTACAGTCCTCCCCTCCTCCGGAGTGAGATTATATGACTGAGCGACATTTCTATCCGTGCATAACAGTGTTCTTATGCCTTTCAGTGGATTCAAAAGTGAGTCCGGGGCGAAGAAATAATGGAGTCTGAGCGTTGAGGCAATCATTGTCGAATCTGCAAATTGAGCGATTGCCGAATTCACATTATCATACGCATTTTTATATTTCTCCACAGAGACAAGACTGTCAAACTCGGCTTGCGGGCTATGAAACCCTATTCTTAGCCAATCGGATGATTTGAGGAAGTCTTCGCTGAATTTCAGCGGCATATCCTCAATTCGGATAGAATTGCGGTGGTTATCGTGGAAACGCTCATAGGTGTAGAGCGTGATTCGCAGGCCATATTCTTGATGTAAATCCTTCAGGAAGGCCATCAGGGGATGCCGGAAGAGGGAATCATAATCCTGCTGATTTCTGATCAGATCCCCAAAGAGTTCGACATCGTCAAGACTTAGGTGGACGACTCGGGAGCACCCGTCATCCTGACTGATGTTGGCATCGCCGCATGAGGAGAGGGCTGTTGTCATGAATATAATTGTCAGGAATAGTAATACTTTACGCATTTCAATGAATAGCCTTGACAAAAATCTGACGAATAAATTTACGCTCCCTGACGTTTAGACCAATTCCTATCTCCAGCGCGATAACGATGACTATACTTGCTGCGATGGTGATAATCGGGTTGACCGTATGTGCCAGTTGAAGATATCTATAACCGCAAAAGAGGAGTGCGCAGATCCCGGCGAGTTCCCCGGCAGGAAGAAAGAGGGAGCATAAAATATTATGTACTGAAATTTCAGGGATCAACAACTTGAGCAGCCATATCCGAACAATCAGAGCGGCAACTGCAAGCAGGGCAATAGCAATGAATACAGATTGCGGAGCTACCCCGGAGCGCAGAAGGAGATAGGCAATGGGGAGGCTAAGCAGGTTGATGCCACCGATAATAATTTCATAACTCTTTACTCGTCCCGTAGCTCTGATGCCTGTGGAAATGCAATAAGCAAAACAGTCAATTTGTGATGTTAGCAACACTAATTGAGTGAACACTGAAGTGTAAGCGGGAATTTTTCCGAGCCAAAATTTAAGTATGGGCTCGGTTGCCATCAACACGGGAAAGGAGAGAATCAAGAGCAAGTAAAATGAAAATTTACTTCCGTATATAATAAGCCGTTCGGTCTGTTTGAAATCATTGACAGAGTATGATTTGGTTATTTGAGGGTTGACGGCTGTTGTGAAGTTCTGCACAAAACTGTTGATAGTGGCGTTTACCTGTGATGCAAGTCCGTAGGCTGCATTAACCGTTGGTCCAAGGAAAATATTGAGCAAAATGTTGCATCCCTGATTTTTAACAACCCACGAGAACGAACCGAGCGCTCTCCATGACATGAAACCGGCCATCGGGCGAAACAGCTCCTTATCAAATACTGCTCGGACTTTCCGACACTCCGGAAAGCAGCCTCGGCAGTAGAGAAGGTTAGCCACAGTCATGATGCAGACTGTGGCCAGATTGAGAAGCGCATATACCTTAAGTTTGTTTGCCAATATGAGGGTCAGAGAGAACGCAACTATAAGTTTCATTAGAACCTCAATAATACTCAGAAGGGCATATATCTCCATTCTTTCGCGGGCAATGACAACTGCGCGCAGGGGGGTACGTAGGATTGAGAGAACAAAGGAGATAACTGCGGTTTGAAAGACCCAATTGGCCGCTGAAAGAGAGTCAACCGGAATCTTCAGGTAATGATTAAGAAACCAGAGGCCAAGTGTCTCCGCCAAGACTATCACAATCAGCGACAGAATGATATGGATAGCGATGGCTGTCTGAAATGAGCGGGTCGCTTCCGGAAGATCCTCTTGGCCATGGGCAAAAGACAGGAAGCGGACGGTAGAGTTCGACATCGCTCCGTTTATGAACGAAAGTAGCACGATGATGCCGCCTACTACTCCATATATACCGTAATCAACCGTGCCAAGTTGACTTAGAACTATCCGCGATGTATATAGCGAGATACCCATCACGAGAAACATTCTGAAGTAAAGCATCAGAGTATTTCTTGCAATGCGAGATGTTGTACTATTATTCCGGATGTGTGGCAAGTAGAATTCGATTAAGTGGTGTTCCGCGTGCCGGGATACGGTGTTATCTAAAATTCAGGGTACGCTACGCGGTCGTCAGTCGCATTGACTGACGAAATATTCGGGCACCAGTGATTTAATCATATTTTTAACGGCGACCTTTAAGATTTTGCAATGTGGGAAGAGAGAAAATTCTATGCAAATATAGAAAAATTTTCCCATATTTGCTCTTCTTCGGGGCGCTTATCGCGATGGTTTACGATATGATTTCGACAGAAAATGACTCGGCAGGCCTTTAATAGTAGCACGCATATTTCCTTGAGTTACAAAAAGAAAGACCCGAAGCAGGGTCTGATCTCTTATTTACCGATAATTGGTAAATTTCTTCTTTATTGAGGAGTGCGGGCTATCATCAAAATCTACGACATATATTTTCCAGAGTTAGAGATTTGATTCCTTATTTGAAGATCAAATTGCCGGAATTGTGAAAGAAGCCGCTTATCAAGGTCAGATACTCAGGAATGGATTTGTTGCGGCTCCAAAGAATCGGAAATCCGAACAGTTCGGATGCAGTTTTTTCAAGGTCAAACCCGTATGCTTCCAGCGAAGGACGAACCAACTCCGGATGAACACACGCCCTTCCCTCCATCCTCGAGCATCTGCCATCAGGACAATACAGGCAATCTCCGGCAAAAGCGAATGATTTTCCTTCGTTTTCCTTCTCAATATCCCTGAGTTTTCGCTCGATGCGCAGTCGTTCCGGACGCAACAAATGATTAGCCTCGGAGAGTGGTAAATTTTTAATCTCAGGAATGATTTTGGTGGCAATTATTATTACGTTAGAATATTTTTTGAGCTCCTCCGTTGTGTCATGTTCAAATGGAGGGCAAGCCCATACCGCCCCGTAGTTTTTACACTGTTTGCAATATTCAAGAAAGCGTTGCGTATCCCTGAATCCGCTTATATATACTTCTGTCGGAAGATTAACCGCGTAATCCTCATATCTGTAATCATATCTATTCATGAAATACGATTTTGTCGACAACAATTATCAGCTGTCTTTCCGATTATTATCAGGCCAAAACAGATTGGAGAAGGGTCGGAATTCGGCTTATAGATGTCGGAAATAATCCGGATTTTACAGGTTCTCCACTCGTTCCACGATTTTTTGTATCGCTTCCGGGAGCGGTTGCAGGTTAAGTGGCGCCCGGAAAGGAATCTCTTGTTTTTCCTTTCGCGACTCTTTATATTCCTCCGTAGTTAGATATTCGATCGAAACGGGATAAAGTTCTATGTAAGTGTCCATCTCAACAGGCATATCGGTCTTGAAAGTCTTCTTGAAAAATTTCCCTTTGGCCAACAGATTGATAGTAAATGTGGAATATATGTAGTCTTCGATAGAATAGCTTCCGGTCTCGGTTACATTGAAGGCATCAGACTTTGTTGATTTGCGAAGATCCATCGAAAGACCCAAGAGTTTGAATATGGCCGGTGACCATTTATGGTCTTCATATTCCGACAAGTGGTCGACAGTCACCGTATATAGGTTATTCATTTTCCTGTGGATGGTGTTCGGTCCATACTTTCCCATTATCGTATCTGCAAGTGCGTCGTTGGCTATCGCAGAACTTTCTTGGAATTTGTCGGATGGGAGTTGCAAAATATTTTCCCAGGATAACATGATTATATCGTCATTCCTGTTCGGTCGCGCCACACTGTCACGGCCGGATTCGTCAGAGATTCGGCAATATCTCTTTACATTCCTTGATTTAAGGTCGGCATCACCACTTTTGTATCCCTTGACTTTTCTGTCAGAATCCTTCAGAAAGGCTTCCAACATATATTCGCTGTAGAGTTGAAGCGTATCCGGACCGGTGGCCCCGGAAGCATATTCGCGAGCGAAACAAACGATTCGTTTAATGGGACGTTCGTTTGAATTAACCACAACTTCTTTCAGAGTGTATAGGGCCGGAGCCAGCCTTACTGTATCGGTGTATGAAGGGACGAAGGAAGATTCGTAACCGATGCTTCTTATTGAAAGGGGATATTGATTTACCGACGGCTCAGGAATGTTTCCTGATTCATCGGTAACTCCCAAGATTAATCCGGAATTACCGATAACGGTTGTTCCGGGCAATGGATTGAGATCATTCTCATCAATGACTTTGATGGCTCGACCTGTGGCTGAAGAAACCGACAGTATGAGCCAACAGAGAAGAAACATAATGCTTCCGCAACGGGCTTTGTTCGGGAGAAAATATTTTAATTGATTCATCGTGAAAAGTTTCAAAGAAATAATATGGAAAATATTTTTGATGTTTTTAATTGTCTTGGCTGATAAGCTTTCGGTGACTTATACACAGTTCAGGCTGTCAGCGTGCGGGCTTTTTTTAATATCTTTCTTGTGCGGCGCAAACCGCTTTTCATTCCCGGAGAAAGTTCTTGAAAGGAGAGCATCTCCAAATGCTGCTCAAGTTCAGCGATCAGTTCCGGGAAGTGCTTGCAGATTCCGGCTGCTATATACATACTGAAACATCGCACGGCGTATGGCTCGCATTCGGAATTTATTTTGGAGAAACAGAAGTCAAGCAACTCTGTGGTAATAGGATTGTCAAGATCAAACTCCTGATGTTTAAGGATCTGAAGGTAGATTCTTTTCTTTGAGGGATGATTCTCACTTAAAAGACGTCGGACAATCGCCGGCTGCATTTCTGCAAGCCATTCCGAGTCGTCCGGGCCGATATGCGTAAGAGCCCAGATGGCATTAATCTCTGCCTTCTCGTTCCCGCAAGTTGTAAGACTCCATAAAAAATGCCGATTCTCCGGAGACTCAAGCGACCATGAAGCCACGGCTTTTATTGCAGAGAGGCTCATCCTTGACTCCAATGTTGTCAGCATCTGATCGGGTTGAAACGATTTCATGGCCTTATCCTTAAATATATTTACGTTAGGGTGCGGAAACTAATCGGATTTTAACTTCAAGAATTATTCCCGGTCAAGCAGTCCCAACTCTTTCTGTGTTTTCTTTGGGAGTGTTTTGCCGGCCTGACGGTAAGAGTGAATGATCAATTCCTTCTGCATTGAATCAGAAACATCTCCGGAGAACGCAACGGATATCCAATGTTTCTTATTCATGTGGTAGCCCGGTTTAATCCCGGTATAAGTTTCCCGAAGCTCCTCCGCATATTCGGGGTCCGCTTTCAAATTATAGAAATCCCATTCTCCGTCAAGACTCATCAGGCAGAACATTTTTCCACCGATTTCCAAACAGTAGGTATCAGGTCCGAAGGGCATTCTCTCTGTAGCGAATGGAAGCGATAATCCAAATTCCCTTATTTCCTCTATATTCATTGGGTCTGATTGTTAGGATAGAACAATAATGCAAAATTAGCAGAATTCTTTAGAATGGCAAATTATAGGCCCTTACAGTCATTTTACGAGGCGAGGTCTTAAACCTCAACTCACCAAGAATCAACTATATTCTTCTATATTTGTTTTAAAATAGAGTTCCGGTAACTAAGGAAGTATTTGTTTGATACTTAATTAACACAAAAAATATTGATTACTATTATGGAAAAATTTGATTCCTTGAAGCCTCAGGATGAGGTGACCGTTACAATTTGGGGACCCGAGGGTTCACGCTTATTTCAATCGACCGACTTCGGATACCATTCTATAGAGGAGGCAATCGGGACTGCACTTCACACAGCCGCGCTTGTTGTCAGTCCGGAAGATTGCACGTTTGAGGTGACGAATCAGAACACCTTTGTCTCTCATAAATATAGACTTAACGCCGACGGAAATTTAGTTCTCATTATATAATTCATATAATTGAACGCACGTAATAAACAGCGCCCTGCAGAAATGTTGAATTCCTGCAGGGCGTTGTTTATTTGTGAATGTTTAAATAAGATTATCACTGGTGTCTCTTAAAAACTGTTAATAAGAAATTGTTAAACTCTGTATTCATA
>CAMWRW010000082.1 GCA_947176755.1 uncultured Porphyromonadaceae bacterium | reverse complement strand
GTAACTGTGAGCTGCGCGTTTAAGCTGAGCATGGAGGTTGCGAGCAGAGACGTCGTAACGAAGATCTTGATTGAATTTTTCATTATTTATTGGGTTTTAAGGTTATTGTCCGTATTTATTTCAAGATGCCTTGGCGAAGGCTGTTCTATTCCGTGAAGAATTAAGTTTTGAAATCGTATGCGAGAGAGCATCCGGCACAGTCAGACTTGTCAAAATATGATTCCGCGCTCTAAGTTAATTGAAAATATTAAAATTTCCTAAAGAAAAATTAAAAAAAATATTTGAGCCTCAGAAAATTGCGCATCCGAGGGAGTGCTGATTCTGACATTTTGCCATCCTTCTAAGCGTCGAACCTCGGAGGGGTAGTTAGTTTGTTGCAAATTGCCTGATAATAGAAGAGATTGCAAGCAATATGATAAAATTGCCGGCGGAGAAAAACTTATTGGGGGAGTCGCCGCAGCAACTCCCCCCAATAAGATACAATTCACAAGCTAAATCATTTAGGGCGGGATTCGCAGTAGACGCATCGCCATGAGTCTCCTTCAGCGGGCCGGAAGAGGCTCTCGACATTCTCCATGTTGGATATGCAGCGATGGTTTGAGCAGGTCATAGTTCCGGCGACGGCATCGGTAGGCACCAGGGGATGGTGTGGTTCGCGACCCTCCTCGGCCCATTTGAGCAGGGTCAGGATAAGGGCCATGCGGACAAATTTGCCGTTTTCCACCTGTCGGAAATAGGCGGCGCGCGGATCGGCGTCGACATCCACGGCGATTTCGTTTACGCGCGGTAGGGGATGAAGAATACGCATTTCCGGCCGGGCATTCTTAAGTTTGTCGGCAGTGAGGACGAAGCAGTCTTTGACACGGTCGTAGTCCTCCTCGTCAAGGAAGCGCTCTTTCTGGACGCGCGTCATATAGAGCACGTCAAGTCGGTCGATCACATCCTCGAGCGATGACACCTCTTCGTAGGGGACGCCATACCGGTCGCAGACCTCGGCTTTCATATAGCCGGGGAGGCGGAGTTCCTCGGGGGCGATGAGAATAACCTTCACGCCGGGATAACGGGAGAGGGCTTTTATGAGGGAGTGGACCGTGCGGCCGAACTTCAGGTCGCCGCAGAAACCGATCGTGAGATTGTCGAAGTGGCCGATTTCACGGCGGATAGTCAGAAGGTCGGTGAGAGTCTGTGTTGGATGAGCGTGCGAACCGTCGCCGGCGTTGATCACGGGAGTGCGGGAATTGAGGGCCGCCACGAGAGGCGCGCCCTCCTCGAAGTGACGCATGGCGATTATGTCGGCGAAACAGTTGATCACCTTCGTTGTGTCGGCCACGGTCTCGCCTTTGCTGACCGAGGAATTGGCGGCGTCGGAGAAACCGAGGACGTTGCCTCCGAGTTCCATCATTGCGGCCGTGAAGCTGAGCCGAGTGCGTGTGGAGGGTTCGTAAAATAGGGTTGCGAGCTTTTTGCCGCGGCAAGCGTCGGCATATTTCTCACGGTTGTCGATAATGTCGAGGGCGAGATTGACAATCTCTTCGACTTCGGCGGCCGACAGGTCGGTCGGGTCTATCAGACTTCTCATGATGGGGAGTGATTAAACTGTGTATAGGAGTATTATTTCATCCAGCTTTCGTCGGAGGGGTTTGCCATGAAGCGGCGGAGACGTTCGACGTCGGAGGCGGGGATGTAGCCCTCTTCGGCAGCGACATCGACAAGTGTGTCGAAGTTTGTGAGGGAAACATTTCTGACACCGGCTTCTTCGAGACGACGGCGACCCTTTTCCATGCCGTAGGTGAAGATGCTGACAACGCCGAGGACATCGGCACCGGCCTCGCGGAGAGCTTCGACAACATCGATACAGCTTCCACCGGTCGAGATCAGGTCTTCAATCACGACGACCTTCTGGCCCGGCAAAAGACGTCCTTCGATGCGGTTGTTGCGACCGTGGTCTTTAGCCGATCCGCGGACATATCCCATCGGTTTGTCAAGGATTGCGGCGGCAATGGCGGCATGTGCGATTCCGGCGGTGGAAGTTCCCATGAAGACTTCCGCTTCGGGGAATTCGCGGCAGACCGTGTCGGCGATTGCCTGCTCAACTTCGCGGCGCACTTCCGGCGATGTGAGAATCAGGCGGTTATCGCAGTAGATGGGGCTTTTGATTCCGCTGGCCCATGTGAAGGGCTTGTCGGGACTAAGGAAGACGGCGCGGATGGAGAGGAGCGCCTTTGCTATTTTCTTTTCCATATCGGGTTTATTCATAATCAGTTTGAGGGACAGGGATTATTCTCCGCAGAAATCGCGTTTACAACGGCGATAGGCTTCGACAGGGTCCGCAGCGGCCGTGATAGGACGGCCGACCACGATATAATCAGAGCCGAGACGGCGGGCGTCGGCCGGAGAAGTGATCCGGCTCTGGTCGTCCTTGGCTGCGTCGGGATAGCGGATGCCGGGGGTGACGGTGCAGAAATCATTCCCGCAGGCTTCTTTAACGATTTCGGATTCGAGAGGGGAGCAGACCACGCCGTCAAGTCCGGCGGCCTTAGCGTTGGCTGCGTATGCGACGATGGTGTCGTTGATCGAGGGGCCGATAAGGAGTTGTTCGTGGAGAGCCTGTTCGGAAGTGCTGGTGAGCTGTGTGACGGCAATCAGGAGCGGACGGCGACCGGGAGCGGAGCCTTCCGTGAGGCCTTCGAGAGCGGCGGCCATCATTTCGCGCGTGCCGGAGGCATGGACGTTGACCATGTCGATATCGTGGGAGGCCAGCACTTTCATTGCCTTGCGGACCGTGTTGGGAATGTCGTGGAGCTTAAGGTCAAGGAAAATCCTGTGGCCACGTTCGCGGAGCTTGCGGACAATCTCGTTTCCTCCGGCATAGTAAAGCTCCATGCCGATTTTTACGAATGGTTTCTCATCCTTGAATTTGTCGAGGAATTCAAGAGCGGCTTCAGGGGTGGCGAAGTCGCAGGCTATGATGACGTCTTTAGCGTTTGCCATAATATTGTTATTTTATCTTTAAGTCTGATAGGGAATTGATTCCGAGTTCATCCATTTTAGCGGGGAGTTCGGCTATAATGTCGCGACATGCGCAAGGGTTGATGATATTTGCGGTTCCGACTTCGACGGCGGAAGCTCCGGCCATCATCATTTCAATCACATCGGCGGCGGATTCGACCCCGCCGCATCCTATCACGGGAATCGAGACTTCGCGGCAGACCTGCCAGACCATTCGGAGCGCGACGGGGAAGATCGCCCGGCCGGAGAATCCACCCATCGTGTTTGCCACGACCGGACGGCGCGTGCGGGTGTCGATGCGCATTCCGAGCAGGGTGTTGATCAGGCAGAGGCCGTCGGCGCCGGCCTCTTCGGCGGCGCGGGCGATCGACACGATGTCGGTCACGTTGGGGGAAAGTTTGACATACAGAGGGGTCTTCGCGACGGCTTTGACAGCCCTGACAACTTCTGCAACGGATTCGCAGGATGTGCCGAAGCTCATGCCTCCGCCGTGGACGTTCGGACAGCTGACATTGAGTTCGATAATCTCAACCTGTTTTTCTCCGTCAATCCGCCGGCAGCATTCAGTGTATTCATCGATTGAGAATCCGCTGATGTTTGCAATGATCGGTCCGGAATAGACGGCTCTCATCCTGGGGAGTTCGTCGCTGATCACGGCGTCGATGCCGGGATTCTGGAGGCCGACCGAGTTAATGATTCCGGCCTCGCATTCAGCCACTCTGGGAAGGGGATTGCCGAATCGGGGATTAAGAGTGGTTCCCTTGAAGGAGATAGCTCCGAGACAATTGATGTCGTAGAAGGGAGTCATGACGTAGCCGTAGCCGAAGCACCCGGAGGCGGGGATTACGGGATTCCTGAGAGAGAGATCGCCGAGGCGGACGCTGAGATCCGGGGTTCTGTTTATTTCCATATCAGTTCATCCTTTTTGAAAACGGGGCCTTCGAGGCATATTCTTTTAGCGCCCTTGGTTGTTTCGAGCGAGCAGCAGACGCAAGCGCCGAACCCGCAACCCATTCGCGCCTCGAGGCTGACTTCTCCGGGGATGTCGAGACCGGTCGAGAGAGCGCGGAGCATGGGCATCGGGCCGCAGGCGTAGAAATAGTCCGGGGCGGAGGAAAGCAGGGGGATTGCATCGGTGACGAATCCGCGGACCCCTACCGAGCCGTCGACAGTGGCGACCAGCGTTTCGAAGCCGAGCTCGCGGAACATTTCGGGCATTATCACGCGATCGGAGGAATTGAATCCGAGCACGACCGCGGGGTGTTTCCCGGCTTCCATCAACCGCTTTGCAAGCCCGAGGAGGGGAGCGCATCCGACGCCTCCGCCCAGGAGAAGGGGATGGGAGGAGTCGACGTCAGTGTCGAATCCGTTGCCAAGTCCTGTGAGGAGGTCGAATGAGAATCCTTCGCGGGCTTCAGACATGATTTTCGTGCCCCGGCCGACGATGTCGTAGATAAGAGTCAGTTCGCCGTCGGAATAATCGGCGACGGAGATCGGCCGGCGGAGGGTTAGCCCCGGCACGGCGACATTGACAAACTGCCCCGGGGCGGAGAACACGGACGTGTCGCCGGCGAGGCGCATAAGCATAGAGCGCGAGTTGAGGGCGCGGTTTTCTATTACTTTATATTTTCCCTGAAGATTCATCGAGGATTCAATGGATTATTCGAAGATATATGGTTTCCCGGCCACGATTGTGGCTTTTACTTTGCCATTCAGTTTCAGGCCGGCAAAAGGAGTTGATTTCCCCTTGGAAAGGAACCGTGAAGGGTCGACGGTCCAGGTAGCGTCGGGATTGAAGAGAGTCAAGTCGGCGCGTTGTCCGGGGAGGATTCCACCCTGAATACCGAAAATCTCGCGGGGACGGAGGCAAAGCATCTCGTACATTCGCGTAAGGGGGATTCCCGCTCCGAGGATGGCGTAAGTGTAGAAAGCGGAGGCGGAGACTTCGAGGCCGGTGACGCCCATAGCCGAGAACTGGAGGCCGCGCGATTTCTCATCGGCGGAATGGGGGGCATGGTCGGAGGCAAGGCAGTCGATCGTTCCGTCGGCTACACCTTCGAGCAGAGCTTCCCGGTCGGCTACACTCCGGAGCGGGGGATTCATCTTGAAGCGGCCATCCTCCTGGAGGTCGTTGTCGGAGAAGGCGAGATAGTGGGAAGCGGTCTCGCACGTGACCGGGAGACCGTCGGCTTTGGCCTGTCGGATGAGGTTGACGCTCTCTAAGGTGGAGATGTGGCAAATATGGAGACGGCAGCCGGTTTCGGCAGAAAGCTCGATGTTTCGTTCGACTTCCTTCCATTCGCTTTCGGAGCAAATTCCGAGGTGGCCGTGAAGGCGGGCATACTCGCCATCATGGATATAACCTTTTTTGATAAGGGCGTTGACTTCGCAATGTGCGGCGAGGACCTTGCCGGTAGGGGCGATAGCCGCCATAGCGTCGCGCATGACGTTGCGGTTCTGGATGCCGCTGCCGTCGTCGGAGAAGCCGGCCACGAAAGGGGCGAGGGCAGAGTAATCGATAAGGTCGATTCCGGCGCGCCGGCGGGTGATCGTGGCGTAAGGGAGGACTTCGACATTAGCAGAGCGGCGAATAAGCTCAAGCTGAAGGTCGAGAGTGTCGCGGGTGTCCGGAGCCGGATTGAGGTTGGGCATGGGGCAGACCGTGGTGAAGCCGCCGTGAGCGGCGGCGAGGGTTCCCTCGGCGATCGTCTCCTTATAGGAGAAGCCGGGTTCGCGCAGATGGACGTGGACATCGACGAAGCCGGGGAAAAGAAGGGCTCCGTCGCCGTCGATCACGCCCGTGCGCGGTTCGACGGGAATGCTTTGGGCCAGACGTGCGACATGACCGGCCTTGACGAGAAGATCGGTCCGTTGCATGGTGTCGACACGCGTTACGTTGCGTATAAGTAGAGGACTTGTCATGTTGGATTTACTCCGTAGTATTATCAGAATTCCTGCCAGCTCTTGATCTCGATTTCGTCGGGACTTTTGGCGCAGAATGCGTAGATGAAAGCAGAGGCGAGCCGGGCGTTTGTAATCAAGGGTATGTTAAGGTCGATGGCTGTGCGGCGAATCCGGTAGCCGTTGGTGAGCTCCTTGTCGGAGTTGTTTCTGGGAACGTTGATGACCAGGTCGACCTTGTGCTGGCGGAGGAGTTCGATAGCCTGAGGCTCGCCCTCCTCGTCGGGCCAGTAGACGCGGATGTTGGGGATATTGTTTTCGTCGAGGTGGCGCGAGGTGCCTTCAGTGGCGTAGATGGTAAATCCGCGCTCGGAAAGCATTTTGGCGGCACGCAGCATATCTCCTTTCTGTTTGCCGTTGCCCGTCGAAAGGAGGATGCCTTTGGAGGGCACACGTTGGCCCACGGAAAGCATACTCGACAGGAGAGCCGAATCGACATCATCTCCGAGACATCCGACTTCGCCTGTCGACACCATGTCGACGCCGAGTTTGGGGTCGGCTTTCTGAAGACGGTTGAAGGAGAACTGGCTCGCCTTGACTCCGACATAGTCGAGGTCGAACACGGATTTGTCGGGGCGCTCGACGGGGAGTCCGAGCATGATCCGGGTTGCAAGTTCGATAAAGTTAATCTTGAGAACCTTGCTGACGAAGGGGAAGCTGCGGGAGGCGCGAAGATTGCATTCGATCACCTTAATATCGTTGTTGCGGGCCAGGAACTGGATGTTGAACGGGCCCGAGATATTAAGTTCCCTGGCGATTTGTTTGGAAATTTTTTTGATACGTCGCGCCGTCTCGACATAAAGTTTCTGCGGGGGGAACTGGATGGTTGCATCGCCGGAATGGACGCCGGCGAATTCGACATGTTCGGAGATAGCGTAGGCGATAATCTCCCCGTCGCGGGCCACGGCATCCATCTCGACCTCCTTGGCATGTTCGAGGAACTGGCTGACCACGACCGGATGCCGCTTGGAGACGTTGGCGGCGAGGCGGAGGAATTTCTCGAGCTGATCGCGATCGTGGCAGACATTCATGGCGGCCCCGGAAAGGACGTATGAGGGGCGGACAAGAACGGGGAAACCGACTTTATCGACAAATTCATTGATGTCGTCCATCGAGGTCAGTGCGCTCCATTCCGGCTGGTCGACACCGATGCGGCCGAGCATTGCGGAGAATTTCTCGCGGTCTTCGGCATTGTCGATGCTTCGGGCGGAAGTTCCGAGGATGTTGACTCCTTGCTGGTCAAGGCGCAGGGCAAGGTTGTTGGGAATCTGGCCGCCGGTAGAGACGATCACGCCATGAGGCATCTCGAGGTCAAGAATGTCGAGGACACGCTCGAAGGTGAGTTCGTCGAAATAGAGACGGTCGCAGATGTCATAGTCGGTGGAGACGGTCTCGGGATTATAGTTGACCATCACCGAGCGATAGCCCTCCTTGCGGATAGTGTTGAGGGCCTGGACGCCACACCAGTCGAACTCGACCGAGGATCCGATCCGGTATGCACCCGAACCGAGCACGACCACAGAGCGGCCGTCGTCGGCGAAGTCAATGTCGTGGGTTCGGCCCCCGTAGGTGAGATAAAGGTAGTTGGTGCGGGCCGGATATTCGGCGGCGAGCGTGTCGATTTGTTTCACGGCGGGGAGGATGCCGAGTTCCTTTCTGCGGGTGCGGACCTTCATGACAGCATCCTGAATGTCCATCTCCTTCTCCATTCCGACAGCGCGTGCGATCTGGAAATCGGAGAATCCTTCCCTCTTGGCTTTGCGGAGCAGATCGGCGGGGAGGGCATAAAGGCCTCCGGCGCGACGGAGCAGAAGGTCGGTGTCGTGGATTTTTTTCAGTTTCTGGAGGAACCACCGGTCGATTTTTGTCAGTTCGTGAATCTGATCGATGGAGTATCCGTTGTCGAAGGCCTTTTCGATGACGAAGATTCGTTTGTCGGTGGGGGTATGGAGGGCGCCGTCGACATCTTCGATTGTCAGTTCTTTGTTTTCAACGAAGCCGTGCATTCCCTGGCCTATCATCCGGAGTCCTTTCTGGATAGCCTCCTCGAAAGTGCGTCCGATTGCCATGACTTCGCCGACAGATTTCATCGAGGATTCGAGTTCGCGACTGACCCAGCGGAATTTACCGAGGTCCCAGCGTGGAATCTTCACGACGCAATAGTCGAGCGCAGGCTCGAAGAAGGCCGTAGTGGTCTTTGTGACGGAGTTCTTGAGGTCGAACAGGCCGTAGCCGAGGGCGAGTTTGGCGGCCACAAAAGCGAGGGGATAGCCGGTGGCTTTCGAGGCCAGGGCCGACGAACGGCTGAGGCGGGCGTTGACTTCGATCACGCGATAGTCTTCCGAGTCGGGGGAGAGGGCGAACTGCACGTTGCATTCGCCGACGATACCGACATGGCGGGCAATCCGGATCGAGAGTTCGCGCAGTTTGTGATATTCCGAATTGGTCAGGGTCTGGGAGGGCGCGACCACGATGCTCTCCCCGGTGTGGATTCCGAGGGGGTCGAAGTTTTCCATGTTGCAGACCGTGATACAGTTGTCGAAACGGTCGCGGACCACTTCATATTCCACTTCCTTCCAACCCTTGAGACTTTTTTCGACGAGCACCTGAGGGGAGAAAGAGAAAGCCTTTTCGGCCAGGCGGTTGAGTTGCTCCTCATT
>CAMWRW010000081.1 GCA_947176755.1 uncultured Porphyromonadaceae bacterium | reverse complement strand
TTCTCTCATTCTCTCATTCTCTCATTCTCTCATTCTCTCATTCTCTCATTCTCTCTCCTAAGTCAGTCCCTTTACCTTCGCTTTTACTCCTTTCCTCTTCTTTCTCTTCTTAATTCTTAGCGAATATTGCCTTTATGCAGTCTCTTTCAGTTTTAAATAATAAGTCGGCGTTTTAAGTAATGAAAGGTAATCAAAGAAGAAATGAAGATTAACTGATAATGAAATGCGGACAGGGATGAAAAAATCTGCATTTTTCATCCCGACGCGCAACTCTCATTCTCTATTTATGGTTATATTTGTAGTGGCTTCCGGTTGGTGTTTCCCGCTGACCGGGACATTCCTATAGAAAATCCGAAAATATTCGAATACATAGATATATGAAACCATTTACCCTTTTTGCCGCAGCCCTTGCCGCCGGTGCGTTCGCTCCTGCCGCTTCGGCTGCCGACCCCGTTATCGTAAAAACGGATGCCTATTCATGGCGCGGTGATACAATCTTTCAGGGCGGATTCAAGGCCTGGGCGGAGACACCGGAGGAAATAAGAAGCACATATCACGCTCGTCCGGGTTATTTTATGCCAATCGATCAGACTTGGAAACGCAAGAATGATCTCTCCGCTTACCCCCGGTTGTCATCATCCAATCGCCTTCATCAGGCCATCTACAATATGGGCCTCGATGAAATGGTCAATGCCGTGGAACCCGACACGACACTCCGGACAGGTAAGGAATGGGCTGGTGTCTGGACGCGCGACGTCTCATATTCGATAATCCTCGCCATGGCTTATCTCCAGCCCGAAGCCTCGATGATTTCCCTGATGAAAAAAGTTAACCCTTCCGGACAAATCATTCAGGACACAGGTTCGGGCGGCGCTTGGCCAATCTCTACCGACCGCATGGTGTGGGTGCTTGCTGCATGGGAGATATATAAGGTCACGGGCGACCGGGATTGGCTCCGGAAGGTTTATCCTATCGCGGTCCGCTCGCTCGAAAAAGATGAGAAATCCGTTATGAGTCCCGACGGGCTCGTGATGGGGGAAACATCCTTCATCGACTGGCGTGAGCAGAGCTATCCCCGTTGGATGCAGACTGCCGATATCGCCCGCAGCGAGGCTATGGGCACGAACGTGATGTATGACGCCTCCCTCAAAGCCGTAGCCGATATGGCCCGAATCCTCGGAAAGAAGAAGGAGGCTGAAGAATGGCAGAAGAAGGCCGACAATCTCGCCGAGGCAATCAACAAACGCTTCTGGCTCGACGACAAGGGATATTACGGCATGTATACCTACGGTCGTGACAACATGATTCTGAATCCCCGCGAGGAAACGCTCGGAGAGTCGCTCGCTATCCTCTATGACGTTGCCCCCGCCGACCGTCAGAAGTCAATCTCCGAAAATGTCCCTCACACTCCCTTCGGTCCCGCCATCTTCTTCCCGCAGATTCCCGATATTCCCAATTACCATAACAATGCCCTCTGGCCCTTTGTAGCCTCCTATTGGACATTGGCTCAGGCAAAAGCCGGCAACGAGGCCGGTGTGCTCGAAGGAATGGGCTCGGTGTTCCGTCCGGCGGCGCTCTTTGCCACCAACAAGGAGAATCTAAACCTTGACAACGGCGACATCTATACGGAGCTCAACTCCTCCAACATGCTCTGGTCGCTTTCCGGAAATCTCGCCCTGACCAACAGAATTCTTTTTGGAATCCATTTCGAGCCCGACGGTCTGCTGATCCGACCCTTCGTGCCTCAGACACTCGATGATGTGCGCACGCTTGACAATTTCAGCTACCGCGGCGCAACGCTCGACATTACTGTCAAAGGCTTCGGATCTCGCGTAAAATCCCTCACGCTCAACGGTAAATCCCTCGACCCGCAGGCTGTCATTCCCGCAAAATCGCTGAAAGGTAACTGCAAGATTGTTGTGGAGATGGATAATCAGCCGATTCCCGAAATGAAACTTAACCGCACGCCCAATGTCAAAGCGCCTCTCACGCCTGTGACCCGTCTCGTTCACAACTCATACTTCGACGGCCGAAATATACGGCGTCCCGAACCGCAGGCCAATCTGCTTGAATGGAATCCGATCGAGTATATTGCCGAATATGTGGTCCTTTGCGACGGAAAAGAAGTAGGTCGCACGCGGACCACCTCCTGGCCCGCCTCTGTCCCCGGCGAATGGCAGGTGATCGGAATAGCCTCCGACGGCACTCCCTCTTTTGCCTCCGAGCCGCTGAGCAACCGTAATGTCGAATACTACAAATTCCCCTCCGATCTTGAAAGTCCTGTTTCTTCAGAGATAAGCTATCGGCCCAAAGCTCCCGTTGAGGGGTATTATGGCGGCGGATTTGTGGAAATCGACCGCTCCTCAGCTCCATTGTCAATCGACATCAATGCCCCCCTCGATGGTCGCTACGCCCTCTCGGTCCGCTATGCCAATGGCAACGGTCCTGTCAATACAGAAAACAAAGCCGCCGTCCGTTCTCTCCTCGTCGATGGCAAGAAAGTCGGAACGCTCGTGATGCCTCAACGTGGAGTCGCCAACTGGAACGACTGGGATTTCTCCAACTCCGTCGTCGTTGATCTCCCCGAAGGCGCCCATACGGTCACGATCGAATATCTTCCCGAAGATGAAAATATGAACATCGCCACAAACCACGCCCTGCTTGATTTCCTCCGTGTCACGGAGATCAAATAATCGCGGCAAAACAAAAGATAGCGGCGGAAACCAAGAATCGGTTTCCGCCGCTATCTTATTGATTAGCCTCATCCTCCAGCGCTGACAAAGGAGAAGGTCTTAATTCTTATTGTTGCAGTCTCGGCAAATTCCTTTGATCATGTAGTTCACCGACAACGCCCGAAAACCATCGGGTAGGGGAGGAGCCGTCGCCGGGATGCCATGAAGACACTCCACTCGTCCGCATTTCTCGCAATAGAAATGGGCATGCATATCGTTCTCTCCCTCCGTGTGATGATGACCGTGGCAAATCTCATATTTGGCCACACCCTTGCCATCCTCAAGCCCATGAATCACATCATGCGCCGTCAAAAGTGTTATCACGCGGAAAATGCTGGATTTGTCAAGCGTCTCAAGACGTGTTTCCAAATCCGACAGGCTTAGCGGACAGTCAGCCGAGAGAAGTTCCCGTGCCACAAGTATTCTGTTGGCGGTCAGCTTCACGCCGTGCTGTTCGAGAAGTTCCTCCGCCTCGATTCTTTCATCTGACATCTTCAATGGATTCGGAATAGAATATTAGAATAATGTCACTTGTATAAGTCGGCCGAGAGTGTCATCAGCCGGTAGCGCAAGCGGGAATACTCGCTCTTTTGCGACAGAATCTTATCCGTTCCCTCGCAATAATCCTCCACGGTCATACTTCCATCTTTAAAGGCCGTGTCAAGCATTCCCTGCGTCTTGTCAAGAAGGTCGATGTCATAGGCTTCCATCAAAGACCTTGTAGCCTCCATTTCAGCAATCAGCGATTCCTGTTCGGCGCGCTCTGCAATACGGGTGTTTTCCACCTTAAGCCGGGCTGCCGTCTCTCGGTTGCGTGCCGCCTTCACCTTGTCGGAAGCCGTAAAGAGGTCGAATCCGATGCCGATCATCATGCCGTGTGCGGCGGATTTTCCTTCCGTCTCCATCCTGTAGCCTAAGGATAATCCCGGGGCCCAGCTGTTCTTCGCCACGGCCACATCTTTCTCCGAGGCCGCTGCCGACGCTTCCGCACTGCGGACCTGACTGCTGCCGTCAACAAGACTGTTTAGAGTTCCCTCGTCGGGCGAGGTCATGATGCCCTCGGGGAGTTCGAGCTTGTCAAGAGGCAGGGGAAGACCTCCGTTCATGGCCGTCAACTCACGTTCAATTCTCGCGATCGTCGCCAGATTCCCGGCTCTCTCAGCCTTCAGCTCCATCGCATCGAGAAGAGTCAGGTTGCGCTCGATTCCCGTGCTTTCGTTTAATTTCAGTTTCTCGTCAGAAGCCTTCTGCAGCATCTCGTTAAGCGCGATCCGCCGGTCGAGGAGCGCGTTCGCCTCGCGTGTCATGCAGAGCTCCAGACATTTCTTCCTTGCTTCGAGTGCCGTCTGACGCCGGATTTCATCGGCCGATATTTTCATCTCCTCGCGCTTGGCTTTCCCTGCCGAACTGCGGGCGGAGTAAGCTGTTGGGAAATCAAAATCCTGTTTTACAATAAATTCACTGCTGCTGATACCTCCCCGGTTGAAAAAGGGATTAAACTCTATTGAAGTCGCTCCGGGGCGATTCTCCGATTTAAGGTCGTCAATATCAGCCGCCATGGTTGACGCCGATTCCCTTAAGGAAAGATTATTCAACTCGATGAGGCTAACGATATCATCGATTGTTTCTGCCCCTGCCGTGATTGCGCCAAATATCAGGGCGGCCGCCATTGCTGTCGCTCTCGTTCTCATAATGCAGTCTGATCGTCTGTTCGGTTTTTTGAGCTTTTTCTATGTTGGAATTTGGTTATTTCTATGTAAACAATCGGAATGATATAAAAGTTCAGGAATGTCGATGAAATCAGTCCCCCGAGAATCACGGCTGCCATTGGACTCTGGATCTCATTTCCCGGTAAATCTCCGCGTGCAGCCAGAGGAATAAGGGCCAGAGCGGAGGTCAGGGCCGTCATAAGAATAGGATTCATTCTGTCGAGGCTTCCCAGGCGGACCGCCTCGGTCAGTCCCGTTCCCCTCTCACGCAGAAAATCATAGCGGGCGATTAGCAGCATTCCGTTGCGTGTGGCGATTCCGAAAAGGGATATGAATCCGATAATTGCCGGAATGCTCACTTCCCCCGACGTGCAGAGAAGCACGATAACGCCCCCTATAAGTGCGAAAGGAAGGTTCAACAGGATGATTGCGCTCTCAAGAAGGTTCTTGAACTCCATGTAAAGAAGCAGGAAGATGAGCACGATGCTGCCGAGCGATGTCCATAGAAGCATATTGCTTGCCGCCTGTTCGCTCTCGAACTGTCCGCCATATTCCAGATGGTAGCCCTCCGGAAGCACAACTCGCTCCGCGATGCGCTCCCGGATTTGGTTCACAGTTCCTCGAAGGTCACCCCCTGTAGAATTTGCCGATATCACCAGTTTCCGCTTCACATTCTCGCGCGAGATGCTGTTCGGTCCGCTTTTCGACACGACATCCGCCACGGCTTCAAGAGGAATCTTCCCCCCGTCGGGAAGGTCGATCAGCAATCCCCGGATATCATCAATTCCCAATCGGTGGGCATCGTCGACTTTCACGGTGAGGTCATAACTCTGGTTACCCTCATAAATCTGAGAGACGCTTTCCCCACCGAGCAGAACCCCGGTCATTTCGCTGAATTCCGCCAGCGTAATTCCATGGCGTGCAAGAACCTCACGCCTCGGAATTATCTGAATCTCCGGACGTTCTATTTGTTGCTCCACATTAAGGTCGGCAATCCCCTCGACATCCTCTATCGCCTCTTTTATCTCGTTTCCAAGCCTGTACATCCTGTTCAGGTCCGTCCCGAACAACTTGATGGCAATCGACGCGCGGCTCCCGCTCAGCATCGCGTCAATCCTGTGACTGATAGGCTGGCCGATTTCGATGTTTGCTCCCGGAATTTCAGCCAATCTTTTCCTCACATCCTCCATAAATTCCTCGTGACTCCGCTCGCCAAGTTCGAAGGGAGCCTCTATCTCCGACACATTGACCCCTAACGCATGTTCGTCAAGTTCCGCACGTCCAGTCTTGCGGGCAACCGTGCGTATTTCCGGCACATCCAGCAGAATCATCTCTGCCCTGCGTCCGATATTGTCCGATTCTTCCAGTGATATGCCCGGCATAGAGGAGACATTGATTGTCAGCGAACCCTCATTAAATCCCGGAAGGAAACTGTGACCCAGCGTAAAGAAGAGCCCCAGAGTGATGACAAGGATTGTCGCTGTGACGCCGACAACAGCCTTCTTGTGCCTCAGCGCCGTATCAAGTGTTTTTCCATACCATCCCTTCAGTTTGCGGGTCAGTCGGGGCTCTTTGAGCTCGCGGCGTGCAAGAGCCTTGTCCGTAAGAAGATAGCTACATAGAACGGGGGTGAGCGTAAGTGCGACTGCCGTGGATGCGAATAGCGCGGTGATGAATGCCAGGCCCAACGGAGCCAACATTCTCCCCTCCATCCCCTGCAGGAAGAAGAGCGGAACGAAACTCATCACGATAATCAGAGTGCTGTTGAGAATCGGAGTCCTGACTTCCGAAGAAGCCTCAAACACGATCTCCGCAATCTTCCTGCGTTTATCCGCCGTAAGATTCCTGTTTTCGCGCAACTTTTTCCACACATTCTCCACATCGACAATCGCATCATCTACAAGCGAACCGATCGCGATTGCAAGTCCGCCGAGACTCATCGTGTTGATCGTGTAGCCCATCCCGTAAAGCACAAGCACCGTAACGATAAACGCCACCGGAATCGTCACAAGAGAGATAAGCGTCGTCCTGACATTTGCAAGAAACAGAAACAGGATAATCACCACGAAGAAAGCCCCTTCGAGCAACGAACTTTTTACATTGTCAATCGCATTCTCGATGAAATCGGCCTGACGGAAAATATCCGTGCTTATATTCACATCCGCCGGAAGGCTCGGTTTTAACTCTTCCAGCGTCTTGTCGATTTTTTCAGTAAGACCAATAGTGCCCGCCCCGGGTTGTTTGGTTACGGTCAGCAACACTGCCGACTTACCCTTCTCCGAGGCCGTTCCTGTCTTGGGAGTCTTCCCGCCGACAGTCACGTCCGCGATGTCGGCGAGTGTCACGGGATAACCGCTCTCGGCGCGCTTCACGACCGAAGCTCCGAGACGTTCCGTATCCGTTGTCGAAAGCATTCCCCTTACGATATACTCGTTCCCATATTCATAGACCGTGCCTCCGTTGGAATTCGAGTTCATTCCGCGCGTTGCCGCCAGAACCTCGCTCAGCGTCACGCCGTAGTGAGCCATCTTCTCCGGATGAAGAAGGATCTGAAACTCCTTCATATCTCCGCCGAGAACCGACACCTGCGAAACCCCGCCGACCGAGAGCAGTCGCGGCCGGATTGTTCGCTCGGCAAGCGTCCGAAGGTCAAGCATCGACGTGCTGTCGGCCGTCAGGCCGACAATCAGCATCTCTCCAAGTATCGACGACTGCGGGCCCATCACGGGCTGTCCCGATCCCGCCGGCAGTTCCCGTCCGCTCTCCGCGAGTTTCTCCGATACGGTCTGGCGTGCGCGGTAGATGTCCGTGCCCCAGTCAAATTCAACCCATACGGCTGAAAATCCGTTGGTCGAGGTCGAGCGAACCCGACGGACTCCGGTCGCCCCGTTCATAGAGGTCTCGATCGGAAACGTCACGAGTTGCTCCACTTCCTCTGCCGCCATCCCCGGAGCCTCGGTCATCACGGTCACGGTCGGCGCGTTCAGGTCCGGGAAGATATCGACATCCATCTTCCTCACGACAAATATGCCGCAAACGATGATTAGCAGGGCCGCCGCGAGTATCAGCAGCCGGTTGCCCAATGAAAAACGTATGATTTTATCAAGCATCGGTCGTCGGTTTAATGATTATGAGTGTGTCCGGGGATGGCCTTCGACGCCGACGCCAGTTTCACCTGTATCGCGCCGCGAGTCACGACTTCTTCTCCCTCCCGAAGTCCTGAGAGTATCTCTGTACGCACCCCGTCGGTGTCGCCAAGTTTCACTTCCCGTCGCTCGTAACATTCCGCGTCGGCCTTTACATAGACCGCGTGCACACCCTGTTCCTCGGTAATGGCCTCCGTCGGAACGCTGATGCTTTTCCTCCCGCCGTCGGTGATAAGATAAATTTCCGCGAATGAGCCCGGAATGATTCCTCCCGCGTTGTCAAACTCAAAAATAACCGGTATGAAAGAGCCTCCCTCGCCGGCCGTTCTGCCTCGGGAGACTATGCGTCCGTTAAGTTCCTCAAGCGAATAGGTGCGCTCTGAATAAGAAGTGCGGAACTTTGCCGACACGATTCTGTTGATGATTCCGAACTGCCGTTCCGGCAACTCGGCGCGCAATTGCAGTCTGCGGTCTCTGGTCACGGTCATCAGCGGAGCCCCCGTTTCCACATAATCTCCATCCTTTACCAGACACTCCTTCACATATCCAGCGATAGGAGAGGAGACACTTTTTCCCCCCGCACCGCCGGCATTTTTCAACGCCAGTGCCGACTGGTCAAGCTCAGCCTTGGCCGCCGCGAGGTCGGCCGCCGTCGCAAGTTTGTTCGATGCAAGTGCCGAAAGTCGGTCGTAGTTCTCTTTCGCTTTCTTATAGGCGATTCCGGCCATCCCGGCGTTATCCCCCTCCTGCAGGCCGCTGTTGTTGATCGTGAATAGGGGAGTGCCGGCACCTATGGATGCCCCTTCAGGAAAATGTCCGCGCAGCCTCACGATGCCCGAGCCCGTCGCGGCCACAGTGGCCTCCGTACCGCTTGCCGCAAGCACCTTTCCACCCGTCCGGACCGTGCCGTGGAATGTAGTCGCCGTCGCGGTTTCAGTCTCCACCCCGGCCTTCCGTGCCTGCTCCGGCGTCATCACAATCTCATCCCCGCCGTGGCTTCCTTCTTCTCTCTCTCCTCTCTCTCCTCTCTCTCCTCGCTCCGTCGACGAATGTTGCCCTTCGTGGTCGTGGTCCGCCTCCCCTTCATGGTGAACTTCGGACTCTTCGCCGTGATGGGAATGGTCATGGTCGCCGCCGCAACTTGTTATTGTATGAATTCCGCCAACGAGGGCGGCGGTCCGCAACGCGAGAAAA
>CAMWRW010000080.1 GCA_947176755.1 uncultured Porphyromonadaceae bacterium | reverse complement strand
CCCCCCCGGCCCGGCCCCCCCCCCCCCGGCGGCGCGGGGGGAGAGCGCGGCGATAGTCAATCCAGCTTTTATGAGCTTCGTCGGCCCGGCGTCTCAATTCAATCCCGCGGGCTTTCAGTTCGGGGGCCCGACGACGGAGCCTTTCCAGTTCCGAACGGGAAACCGACGAGTCGGCTTCCGCCTCCGGACTCTGCAGACGGTCGGCCACATCGACAAGGATGTTGGCCAGGTCAAGGCGTGCGTTGTGAAGAGAATCCCCCTCGCGGAAATTGCCGTAGGAGGCATAGTGTTCTCCCATCGGGAGGTCGGCGAGGCGGACGATGCGTTCGGCGGCAGGAAGATTGTCGTTGTCGAGGAGTCTTCGGGCCAGGCGGATGAGAGCCCAGCGCTGGGAGGCAATCTGACGGGCCGGGGTGCGGTCCATGTAGGGGGAGCGTCCGGCCGGGTTCGGGGGGCGCACGAATGAGGCCTCGCGAAGGAGCATCGAATCAGTTACGGAAGCGGCATTTCCGAATCGCGAGCCATAGAGCCATGGCGACGAGAAGTCCGACAGACGAATATGTCCGTCGCTGCGGATAGTGCGCAGCCAATAGACGGGACGCGGATTGTCGGACGCGGCGTTGGCGGCCAAGATGTTGAACATCATCAGCCTTCCGAAGTCGAGTTGAAGGGAGCTTCCCGAACGGGAGGCCCCGACCATATCGTAGACCTTCGTGGAGGGCGTGCCGAGGGAGTCGCGCTCGCCCGTGGCGAGGCGGACATATCGGGCCGGGAAACCCTTCTCAGGGTCCATCCGGAACTTGCGGAGAGCGTCGACGGCGTCAAGCGTGTCGGTGGCAGTGGCGTCTATCCGGGAATAAAGGAGAGCGCCCCAGATGAAATCCCCGCGACGGAGCTCGGAGGGGAGCGCCTTCGAGTCGCGCCAGTCCTTCAGAAGGTTGGCCGCGTAGTCGGGAAGCTGCAGATATGCGAGGTTGACAATTCTGACATCGGGCCTCACGCCTTCGACTTCGATCGCATACCAGAAAGGAAACGTGAAGTTGTCGCCATCGACAAAGAGGAGAGCATCGGGGTCGAGGGATGAGAGCACGTTGGAGGTCAGCGTAGAAGCCACAGTGCGGTGTGAGCGGTCATGGTCGTCGAAATTCTCGAAGCCCATCCAGCAAATAATGGCGAAGGGGATAAGAGCGCTCAGGTAAGACCGGAAAGCCCTGACGACAGCCATCGAACCGAACCCGATCCAGATTGCGAAGGCCCAGAAACTGCCGAGGAAAGAGTAGTCGCGTTCGCGCGCCTCGCCGGGCCCCTGGTTGAGATAGACCACTATAGCGAGTCCGGTCATCACGAACAGGATCGCAATAACGCCGCATGCCTGTTTCCCCCGCCGGCCTGCGAAAATCAGGCGGAAGATTCCGGCGATTCCGAGCAGGAAAGGGAGCATGAAATAGCGGTTGCGGCCGTGGTTGTCGCTGCCGGCCCAGGGCGGGAGAGCCTCTTCGGCGCCGAGCATGGCGTTGTCGATGGCGGGGAATCCGGTGATGAAATTGCCGTGTTGCACCTCCCCCTGAGAGGGAATATCATTCTGGCGTCCGGAGAAATTCCACATCAGATAGCGGAGATACATATACCCCGTCTGATATGATGCGAGCCACATTGCGTGCTGGAGAGGACCGGGGCGGAACGAAGTCGCGCGATGACGGCGCCCGTCGGCGCCAATCCTTCCCGCAGGATTCCCGGCCGAGTCGACAGTTTCGGAAATCTTGACCCTCTCCATCGTCGACGTGTCCATGCCGATCCACGACCGGTAAGCGGCCAGGTCGAGGGGGTCGCGGCTCGTGATGCGGGGGAAGAAAGCGTTGAGTTCCGGAGTAAGGGCAGGGGTCGCCCGGTAAGATGTCACGATATATGCGCCCGAGCTGTCGGCGCGATGACGAAGATATTCAGCGGAATCGGCCTCGGAGAGAAGCGAATAGCGAAAGCCAAAGCGGGCGTTCTCCATCGGGCGGACCACGGGGGAGCCCGCCTCCAGCCGATAGCGGATATAACGGGGCTTCGGGACGGAAGAGGATCCGGAGGGAATAAAATCCTCTTCAAATATAGGACGGCTGTAAGGAGTCGCTCCGTAGAAGAGCGGATTCGAGCCATATTGCTCGCGCGCCTGATAGGAGGCGAAGGAGAAGGGATCGCCGGGCATCGACGCGTTCGACGGGAAAGGGATGCCCCCTCTGATCGGGATGAGGGCGTAGGCGGAATAGCCCGCAAGAATCATTGTCAGCATCCAGACGCATAGGTTGAGGCGCCGGCCGACGAACGACCGCGGAGCGACCATCAGGATGGATGCGACGGCGGAGAGGATAAGGCCTGCGACGAAATGACGTCCGAATATAAACATCCCAGACATGAAGAAAGCGGGGAAAACGGAAAGGGCGAGAACCGGACGCGGGTGAGGCCGACCGGTTACGACGATTGCCAGCAGAAGAGCGAGCCCGAGGAGGAGAAGATATAACCACACGCCGGAGAGCAGAGGGAGGCCGAGGGTGTTGACGGCAAACAGCTCGCATTGTGCGGCCAATGTGATTGAGGCGGGCATTATGCCGAATAGAACGAGGGCGACGGCGAGAAGCGACAGGATAAGGAGGAGGGCGACGCGCGAGGGGCGCCGGATGTTGCGTTTGATTCCCCAGATGGCAGCGAGAGCAGGGATGCAGAGGAGATTAAGCTGGTGGATGCCGATGCTGAGGCCGAAGAGATAAGCGATAAGGATAAGGAGCCGCCATGAACGGGGGCCTTCTTCCGTGGCAGCCCATTTTGCCATAAGTCTGACACAAAGGCCGGTCATGAAGATAGACATGGCATAGACCTCGGCCTCGACGGCGGAGAACCATGCCGAGTCCGACCATCCGAATGCCAGACCGCCGCAAGCGGCTGCGACCGAGGCCTGAAAAAGAAGGCGGACGGGACGGCGGCGCTTACGTTTGAATATCCAAAGCACCGTTTGAAAAATCGTTCCGGCGAGGAAGAAGCCGGCGAAGGCTGTGAAAAGTCCGCTTGAGAGGTTGACGGCCAGCGCCGCATAGCGGGGAGCCGGAGCGAGCATTGTCACGACGCGTTCCACGAGCATCCAGACCGGATTGCCGGGAGGATGGCCGATTTCAAGACCCCAGGCGGCGGCAACATATTCGGGGCAGTCCCAATAACTCACGGTCGGGGCGACCGTGAGCCAATAAGAAATCAGGAGGATCGCCCAGACCGTCCAGCAGACGCATTGTTCCACGCGTCGAGGCGTCAAAGAGTCGCGAAGCCTGCCGGAGGCCCGGCTGAGGAGGTCAGCGCTCGGCGCGCATCGGGTTGGAGAGGAAATCTTCATAGGCGAGTCGGATTCCATCTTTGAGTTCAGTCCGGAAGGTCCAGCCGAGGGCTGTAGCTTTCGATACGTCGAGGAGTTTGCGGGGCGTTCCGTTAGGGCGCGACGTGTCCCAGCGGATTTCACCGTTGTATCCGACGATCCGGGCCACAAGCTCGGTGAGTTCGCGGATGGAGAGTTCCTTGCCCGTTCCGGCGTTTACAGTCTCGTTGCCGGAATAGTTGTTCATCAGGAAGACGCAGAGGTCGGCGAGGTCGTCGACATAAAGAAATTCGCGGAGCGGGCTTCCATCGCCCCAGCAGACGACGTGGTCGAGTCCGGCTTCTTTCGCTTCGTGAAAGCGACGGATAAGGGCGGGGAGCACATGGGAATGCTCCGGATGGTAATTGTCGTTGGGGCCGTAGAGATTGGTCGGCATCACGGAGATGAAGTCCGTGCCATATTGTCGGTTGAGATACTCACAATATTTGAGCCCTGAGATTTTAGCGAGCGCGTAAGCCTCGTTGGTTTTTTCGAGCGAAGAAGTCAGGAGGCAACTTTCAGGCATAGGCTGCGGGGCGAGGCGGGGATAGATGCATGAGGAGCCGAGGAAAAGGAGTTTGCGGCATCCGGCGCTCCAGGCGGCGTGGATCACATTCATCTCAAGCATCATGTTCTGATAAAGGAAATCGGCCGGGGCCTTGTCGTTGGCAACGATTCCGCCGACCTTCGCGGCGGCGAGGAAAACGTAGTCGGGGCGTTCGGCGGCGAAGAAAGCGTCGACAGCACGGGTGTCGGTGAGGTCAAGTTCAGCGTGAGTTCGGGTCACGATGTTGGAGTAGCCCTGCCGGAGGAGTTGGCGCATGATAGCCGAGCCCACCATACCGCGGTGTCCGGCGACATATATCTTGTCTGATTTATTCATTGTTCAGATTAGGGAGACCATAGATTGCATCGAGTCGGGAGATGAAAGAATCCCAGTCGAGGCCTGCGGAAAAAATCTTGAAAGCGTTCGAGGCGAGCGTGTCGCGCAGCTCGGGGTCGGTGGCGAGTCTTCGGATGGCGCGGGCGAGAGCATCCGAGTCGGCCGGGGGAACGAAGAGGGCGGAGACGCCATCCTCAAGGAATTCCGTCTGGGCGCCGTTGGGGGAGCAGACCTGAGCGCGACCGAGCGCCATAAACCGGAGATTGTCGAGACCGAAAGCCTCGCGTTCGATAGAGGGTTGGACGCCGAAATGAGAATCGAGGAGGAGTTCTCGGGGGTGTTCGGCGGCGATTCTCCAGTCGATCATCTCCATAACGCCGCGGACCATGGCCCGTCGACGCAGGGAATCGAGGTAATCGGGAAGTCCGTTGCCGACGATTCGAAGCCTGAGTTTAAGGTCGCGGAGGCTGACGAGGGCGTCGATAGCCGTTTCAAGACCGCGTCCGGGGGTGATGGCTCCGCAGCATAGGGCAATTACCGGGCCCTTTGCCGGGACCGGAGTGGGGTCGAGGAAATTGCCGGGAATGGAGTTAAGCAGGACGTGCATCTTTTCCGGGGCGACCGGGCATCCTTTACGTTTCCCCTCCCAGGCCCGGAGGAAACGGTCGCGGGCGGTCCGGGAGACAAAAATGTGAGCGTCCGTGGCGGCGTAGACAGAGTTGAGGAGATGCGTGATGCGGACCGGGCGGAGCGTGTGGCGGGTTACGACCAGACGGATATCAGGACGTTTGGCAATTTTTCTGGCGATATGGGCCGAGAAAGCGTCGCGGTATCTGTGGGCGTGAATAACGCCGGCGCCGACAGGGATGTCGCGGATCATCCTGACGAGCGTGGCGATCGTCGAGGGGTCGGTGAGACCTCTTAAAGGGGCGTGACGGAGGGAGATACCGGCCCGGCGGAAAGGGTCGTCGACCGCCTTGGCGTCGCGGGTGACGGCCTCAACCTTCCAGCCCCGGGCCTTATAGTGGGAGCAGATGTCAAGGGCGTATTGCCTTGATCCGCCCCAACGGTTTCCGGCCACGAGGTGGATAAGATGGCGGTCCGGGGCGGTCCCGGCAGGCTCTGTGGTGTCGCTCTCCATGCAGAATCAATTGGAAGCCGAAAGCATCACGCGGATATCGACGCTGGGGAGAGAGGTGTAGCTGCCGACAAGTTTGTCGACGAGGCGTCCTTCGTAAGTGACCATTCCGCACTGCACGCCCGGCGTGGTTGAGATCATGCCTTTAAAATCGTTCTTGATAGCCATCTCGTTGATGAAGTTCACGAGCGGGTTGGAAAGGGCCATGGCGACCGTTCTGGGCACGGATACGGAGGGGTGGGTCTCGGTGAGGTCCAGGATATAGACAGTCTCTTTGAGCGAACCTGACAGATTCTTGGGGAATTCAAAGGGGTTGCTGGTAGGGCCGGTGATGATCACGTCGGCGGCCTTCACGTGGTTTGCAAGCACGCGGGGATGGATGGCGACGAGTTCGACCGAGGGATGACACAGACGTTTATTCTGATGAAGGGCCGAGATGTCGTTGTCCATCAGGACGACGCGGGCGCCGGTGTTGATTGCGGCGTTGGCGGCAGCCACAGCCGATGTTCCGGTTCCGATGACGATGACTTCGCAGGGATTGAGCCCTGTGACGCCGCCGAGCAGCACGCCTTTCCCGCCGCCCAGATAAGAGAGGGCATCCTCGGCATACATGATTGCGCTCCTGCCGTCGATTTCGTCAATGATGTCGGCGAAGATGGGCACATCGTGATGGCTCATCATGTTGTCGAGACATCCGGCGGAAATGTGCATATCGAGCAGAGCTTTGATTGTTTCGGTCTCGAAGATAGTGGACCCCATCATGCAGAGCAGGGCGGCTCCCTTGTTCATTTTGCGGATGTCGTTGGCCCGCAGGGGGAGGAAGGAGAGCACCACATTGCAGTGCAGAGCCTGTTCGCGGCTGACAATCTTTACGCCGTAACGGGCGTAATCATCGTCAGTGAAGCTGATGTCGACGCCGGCCCCGGACTCCATGGAGACCGGAATCCCGGCCGAGGTGATAAGTCCGCAGGCCTCGGGAGTGAGGAGGATGCGGGTTTCATCGGAGTCAGAGTAGTTGCCGAGCAGTCCGATATGTACGCCGTGGGTCGGTTCTTCGATGGTTTCGGTCCGAGGCTCGTAGTCGAGGCGGTTTTCAAGGCTGGTATTTTCCATAATGGAAGTGTTAATTCAAAGATATAGGGTTGGGAGAGAAAATAGGAATCAGGGGGTAGGTGAAGCAAAGTTACAAAAATCCCTTTGGAAAACAAAATTAAGACGCCAAACCACAAGAAATGTGACTCCATTCTCGCATACAGAAAAACCTCCCGGGGAACACGATAATCATGTCCCCCGGAGGTTTTTCAAGGATGGATGAATGGGCTGCGTTTGCGAGGGCTGCTTATCTGGCAACGAATTTCTTGCCGCCGCGAATATACACTGTCCCCGGCTGCGGATCTCTCACTTCGCGCCCGAACAAATCGTAGGTTTTTTCCTGAGTTTGCAGCTTCTCGCTGAGTGTATCAATACCGCCCGATACTACCGGATTTCCGTAGATTATTTCCCCGGCACTGTTCGTGACGGAATATAGTTCCAATAGTTCGAGGATAAAAGGAGAATTATATGTACTGAACCCGTTGGGGAGATCGGTGACCATATAGTTGTAACATCCCAAAGTGGTAATTCCGATGCTCTCAATAAATTTAATATTCAGGGTTGGATAGAACATATTGAGAGTACGAGAAGGAGAACCGTCAATAATCTCCTCTCCACAAGAATCAACAGTGCAATAGACCAATCCTGAAATCATATCCAACATCGTCCATTGGTCACCCGGTTCCAATGAATAATCATAGAGCGGTATTTCCCAATCAAAGGTGCTTGGAGGATCATCATCGCCTGTTAACAGTTCGCATAAATATGAAGATCGGCATGCTTCGGGAATCACTTGATACACCACATCCCCCTCCTCTCTTATCAACCATTCCGGCATCGGACCAAGTTCATACCAGTCTACTTCAAAGCAACATGTACCGTCTGATTGCTCTATAAAACGACCTTTGCCCTCTCGTTTAGGACTGAATTTCCAATACACTTTATTGTTATACTCTGTTTTTTCTCCGTAACCCATTTCTACGAAATAGGGCCAGTACCATGCTTTGTAGGTCCATGTATATCCAATATTTGACGGTTGACCATCTTCTTGATCTTGAGCATACGCCGACGATGTTCCCCCAATGAGAAAAATGGCCGTAGTTAAAATGCTCAAAATCATTGGACATGGTTTTATATCTTGTTTCTTCATGAGTTTATCTTTTAGGTTTATTTTCGTGATTTTCTTGATTATCTCGCGTTTATGTAGAGTTGACCTCCCTTTTCCACAGTGAAACCGGGATTTAATGTAATCTCTGACGCTTTTACAGTAAGCGCCCCCTCCGACCCTATATGATCGTTTTGAAGTTCCACTTTCTTTTCCGTCTTCAAGGTTAACTCCCCTTCATTGCTGACGTCAATTCCACCATCTGATATAATTGTCTCGTAGGAATCCAAATTTAGAGTTGTCTTTGAATCCAAAACCAATACGGGTTTGTATATAGTGGATGCCGCCTCTCCTAATGATATTTGCCGGGAGGATACGCTACAAGGCGTATGTCCAACCCCATTAACATTATCCAGAAGCAACACCTCTGGGTAGTGATTCTCTGCGTAAATGGTGACAATTATAAACCGAGGATACGAGTTATTACTAAATTTGTTGTCAAGATCAATCAAAAAGCCTTTAGAATTTGAAAACTGTTGACGTTTTGTATAACTGCCGCATGATACAGTGTAATATCCGGAGGGAGCGTTTGGCATGCCGATCGCATATCCTTGAGGTCTTCGTGCAACATTATATGACAGATAATTCAAAGCGTCTCTCCATATAATAATTGAGGGATCACCAATGACTGAATGTCTAAGATTAATATCACTAATGTATGAGTGAGGTACTGTGGTTACGGTCGTGATCTTTGATGCATTTTCTAAAATTCCAGCCGTAGCCCAGCGATATTTTTCTAAAGCAGTCCCAAAGTTTCGCTCTAAATCTGCTGACTCAATTCTCCAGCCGATTCTTGTATTCATTAACGCCAACACTCCGCCATAGTCTCCGGCAACTGTGTACGCTGAAGCCATGTTGTACTTTTGAACTTCCGATTTATCCGTTATTTCTCCGTTATTTTTTTGGCGAATTACAAGAGAATCAAACGGGGCTACATCACACGACACGGAATATAATACCGATGGGGATGAAAAATTCCTCAATCTGTCCAATCCTCGGACACCATTAAATTGGTACCTGCTATGCAGCTCGTGATACTCCGTTTGAGCCATCAAAGTCTTTCCGGGAGGCCATTTTGTTGATTCCGGTCCGACTGTATCTAATTCGGCAACTTGAAATCCAATCGGTCCGCCGTGTACGGAAATGCTCATTATTCCGACGTTATTCATTTTATCAAGCACATCTTGAGGATCAGGTTTCAAATCCTCAATTCTTTTCTCATGATTCGCGATTTCCAACTCAGGTACAATAGAAAGGCCTGTAAAGATACTTTTAGTCTTCGAGAAATTATATTCCTTCAATCGATAACCTCTACCGAGATATTCAGAGTTCCCCTTACCCGGATATAATTCATATAATTTAAGTTTTTTTGTATACCTGACAACCTCTTCCGCTTCTGAACATAATAGCCTCCCGACGGCGATGGTTGGGGAATTGTAGCTGTGCTCATTCACTTTAGGTCTTTCAATGTAATAAAAGTCTCCTTCTTTAGTATATTCCCATATTGATACAAGATCTGTGAAATAATAGTCTGAAGGATCATAATAGGAGTCGTGCGGGTTGGCACGGTTGATGATTCTGTTCTCATACTTTTTAGGATTACCATATTTTCTTATAGGCATTGAAGTTCGCCAATCTCCAATCATCAGACAATGGAACGCACCCACACTACTATACATTGCTCTTAACCATTCCCTGACAGATGCGGCGG
>CAMWRW010000079.1 GCA_947176755.1 uncultured Porphyromonadaceae bacterium | reverse complement strand
TCGTTGATACCTCCGATCACCCTGTTGTTGTTGGTCAGTTCATACGCTGCTTTTCCGGGAATCATTCGTTCCGGGCAATAAGCCATATATAGTGAATCTCTCAGTTCCGGTCTTTCCCGATAAATCATGTCGGCTATACGTTCGGTAGTTCCCAACGGGACAGTGGATTCGATAATGAACAGATTGCCCGGTTCAAGCAGGGGTATAACCGAACGGGTTGCAGCCTCTACATAGCTGAGGTCCGCTACTTTCCGCGTATTTAAAGGCGTAGGAACAAAAATGACAAATGCGTCAGCGTCTACCGGAGTTTCTCTCGCTACGAGTTTTTTGTCCCGGACCACGTTTTCGAATAAATCCTGCAGACCGGATTCTGCAATGTGAGCTTTGCCACTATTTATTTTGGACACGACATCCTGTTTTGTATCGACCCCCACTATTTCAATTCCTTTATTTGCGGCAATTATGGCCGTAGGAAGGCCGATATAACCTAATCCTATAAAACAGGCTTTCATAAATTTATATATTTCAATGCCTCGACAATCCTGGAAGAAGCACGTCCATCCCCATAGCAACTCCTTCTGATGCGCGAGTCCTTATGGAGAGATGAATTGTCAAGTAAATTTGATGTCTCTCTTACAATAACTTCCCGATTGGTGCCGATGAGTTTCACCCGCTCTCCAAGCACTTCGGTTCTTTCGGTTGTCTCCCGCAACACGAGTACGGGTTTACCTAATGCCGGCGCCTCTTCCTGAATTCCTCCGCTGTCTGTCAGAATGATTGAGGATTCAGACATAATCTTTGAGAATGCGATATAGCTCAGAGGCTCAATCAGGAATAAATTCTCCGGCCGTTGATCAGGTTGTCCGAAAATTCGGTAAGCCGTTTCTCGGATATTGGGATTTAGATGTAGCGGAAACACAAAATCCGTGTCGGGATATTTTAGAGCAAGCAGATCAATCGCATGGCATATCGAGGCGAATTCTTCTCCGAAATTCTCCCGGCGGTGAGCCGTGATGAGCACCGGTTTTCTTTTGTCAAGACGCGATGGGTTATATCCCGCGATCTTGAGTTCATCGTTGATTGACCGGCAGATTTCCGGCGAGGAGTCAATCTTCTCAAAGACCCACTCGAGCGCATCAATTACCGTATTTCCCGTAACAACGATTTTTTCTTCATCAACACCCTCCTCCAACAGATTCCGGCGACATTGGTCAGAGGGTGCAAAATGGAACGTTGCGATGCGACAGGTTAACTGTCGGTTCATCTCTTCGGGCCAGGGAGAATAGATGTTATGAGTGCGAAGTCCCGCCTCAACATGACCGACAGGAATCCGGTTGTAAAAAGCAGCTAAAGCGGCGGCAAACGAGGTGGTCGTGTCGCCGTGGACGAGCATTATATCAGGATTGACTTCGGCAATAATATCGCGCATTTCCGTCAGGACAAGAGCTGTCAGATCATAAAGGTCATTAGCCTTATCCATTATCTGCAAATCATAGTCGGGAGAAATGTCAAATACTCTCAGCATTTGATCAAGCATCTGTCGATGCTGGCCAGTTACACATATAACGGGTTCGAAGTCCTGAGGATATCTTTTCAACTCCCGGAATATCGGAGCCATCTTGATGGCTTCAGGACGAGTCCCGAAAACGAGAAGAATCTTTTTCATTAATGCAATTGATTCTTATAACTTGTTTCTAACAAGCATCCACACGAATCTCAACAGGTGAATCTGCCGTCTGATCCTTTCAGGCTGCTTCAGCAGCCTGTATGCGAACTCAAGATTATTGGCTATCCACCACTTTGGCGCGCGCTTCACTTTCCCGGTATATATATCGAAACTGCCTCCCAATCCCATATATAAGGCCGGATGATGTTGATAGAGTTCAGACATAAATAATTCTTGTTTAGGCGAACCCATAGCGACAAAAACAATGTCCGGCTTCCGGCTTGCTATTTCGTTAATAACATCCGATTTTATCTCATCTGTTGTCACGAAACCGTCGTGATAGCCTGCAATGCAGATATTCGGGAAATCCTTTTGAAGCCGACGGGCAGTAGCCCTGACTACATCTTTATCGCTACCGAGAAGATAGAAAGTCCGTGTATTACGGAAACGCTCAACTATTTTAAGCCATAGTTCGCATCCGGGAATTTTGCATGCTTCGGGAAACCCTTTTCTACGTATTGCCCAAACAGGACCAATGCCATCGAGATAACCTGTATTAGCATTTATAATCTCTTTGAGTCTATCGTCCCGGTTAATAATTTTTTCAGCATTGACTGCGACGAGAATATCTCGCTTATCGGAAATATAATCGAGCAATTCTTCAGGGGAAGCGAATATATTGACTTTCCGACCGTTTAATTCAATTCTGTTCATCTGAACGGTAAAAATCCCTTAAATAGCAAGACAAAGCATTAAACATAAATGCATTGCTCCACCTCATATATGAAATTTTATTATTGAAACACGGCCTGACCTGATAGTAAAAATAACCCTTTTTATCCTGCATATTGTTGAGAGTCCATTCCACTACCCTGCCTGCCAAATCTTTATATGCTGGAAGCAGATTCATATTGGAAAGAGTCACCAAGAGTTGGCCCGGAGAATGAATGTCGATAGGAAAGGTCTTGTTATGATAATACTTTGACCGGCCATCCTCCATAAAGAAATTATTGATATAGAACTTCAAGCCTCGCTCTATGTGTCGGTCAAAAGATCGGTCTCCGGTCAGCGTTCTGTATGTGTTCAGCGTTTCAAGATTATAACCGGTATGAAAAGAATCAATCCATGACTGCACCGGGAGCAGGCCATACACCCAACTGCCATCAGGACGCTGAGCTTCACATACGGCGGCTACGACTTTCGCAGCAAGTCGTTGATATTCCTGATTATGGGAATATTTGGAGCAGAGGCTGAGAATTTTCACTCCGTGCATGGCGGCATTAAAAACCGTATCATTTCCCGGAAGAGGAGAATAAGAGTATAAAAATCCGCTTCCGTATGGAGTCCGATGAAGATCGTCAATCACAAACCGGGCTGTTGACAAGGCTTCATTCAGATAGTCTTTCTCATCGGTTATCTCGTAGGCATCGAACAGGGCACTCGCACAGAATGATGTGACGACAACAGTCGGCGAATACTTGGGAAAGATAAACAACCTGCGTGCCTGCCAATCAAAGTTGTATCCCCAGCATGCTCCATGATACTCCCCTTTTGAACGAAGCGACAGCAAAAGTCGCGCGAGTCTGTTAATCGTAGATTTTACTATCCGTTTCTGGCCGAAAGTATCTTCTAATTCTGGGTTATCCTCAATCGCATGGTAAAGATTGCTATAACCTGAAATGAATAGAGCAATTGCCTTAGGGTTATATTGTTTCGGCACCATTGCGATTCCCCTCAGATTGATCGGATTCCGCTTGAAGAGTTGAATCATAACCAGGCGGCAAAAAGCTGAATTCTTCAGAAACGGGGCGGTCTTAAATAACCGCGAGTTGAGTCCGTCGTAAGGATCCCAGCCCTTGAAATCCTCCGCCTCGCAGTATTTTTGGAGCTTGGAAAGAGACTCGACAACACGGTTCATAAATCTTCAAAAATTTTACGGTAAAAAGAAATCACCGAGGCATGCGAATAGTCTTTCTCAACCACCGGCCGAGGGGTATAGGACTCAATATTGTTTATAGTCTTCACAACAGCGGAAAGAAACGCCCGATTTTGCTCCGTTTCAGAGCCAAAACGCTCAACAAGTTCGCCTGACACTCCGGGAATTATATATTCCGGAAAAGCGCAGATATTGTGAGCCACGACCGGCACTCCGCAACTCATAGCCTCCAGAGCTGCTAATCCGAGACTCTCGCGCAGGGATGGGAAGACAAGAAGACTCGTAGAATTCAGGAATGTCGGCATATCTTCTTTCGGCATCATATCGAATCCTTTCACCACACGCCCATCAAATTGATTGAGTGTCGGAAGATAGACTGCAAGTTCCGAGCCATACTTAATATAGTGGAACTCAATGGTGCGACCGGTTAGTCGCTCGATTTCCGCCTTGTTATTAACAAGATAAAGGAACGTGTCGGCGCCCTTCTCTTTGTTTAGTTCGCTCGCATAACTGATTATAAACTTATTTCCTGCGGTTTTGGCGGGAGAAAATATTAATGTATCAACACCGCCGCTCGGACTCACCAAAACTCGCATTCTATTTTTCCCGAAGCGCGTTTTCAGCCGGCAACAATAATAACGTGATGGCACTATATTTAGAGCTTTCCTGATGAATCGCGAGGATATTCTATTGGCTATCCTGACGAACCGGCTCCTGCTCATGAGATCATTCCCATGCCAATGGACGATCAGCCTTTTCTTTGCGATGAACGGGTTGAGGATTAAAGGCCACGCATAAGGGAGATGGTTAATATAGATAATGTCGCAATCGGATTTGAGGGTGAGGCATTTGCTCCAGAATATTAAATATTTGAAAGCTTTATAGAGGGGCGTGACGCGACGATTGTATCTTATAATGTGTTTATCGACACTAAGACCGGAGGCGATGATACATTTCTCAATACTCCTGATGTAAGTCGTGTATTGAGGATATAACTCAGTCGGATAACCGTTATTTATTAACAGAACGCTATCGCCCATAGGACAATATTATCAATAATTGTCATCTGATGAAACGATATTATATCCTCTCTTTTAGGAATGAGCCATTATTCATTTGATTTGTCACAACAAGTTGTTTAAGTCTACGAATTTTGAATTCGGTATATTCAGACTTTCAAAATCGGCATGATTAACCAACCTCACGACTAAATCATACTTGTCGCGTAATTCTTTTGGATTTGTCAATACTTGCAAGCGGTGTCCTTCCCTCACCCGGTCGGCGTCAATTAAAGGGTCATAACAATCTACGGTAAATTCTCCATTCAGGATATTATAAATTTCAAGGGCCTTGGAGTTTCTACAATCTGAGGTGTCGGCTTTATAAGTTGCTCCGAGAAGCAAAACAGACCTTGCGCCAAATCTTTTTGCCAGTTCCCTTATCTTGTTAGCGACCTTTTCAGTCTTTGTTTCATTAATGGTTCGCGCACACTGAATTAATGGCAATGAACCAAATTTTTGATTGGCTCTGTTTAATAGATAATAGGTGTCAACGCCAATACAATGCCCACCCACTAACCCGGGATTCACTTTACTAAAATTCCATTTGGATGAAGCATAATCCGTTACTTCGTGTATACTAATGCCTTCGGCCTTACAAAACTCTGCATATTCATTTGCCAAAGCTATAAGAACATCACGTTGTACATTCTCATACATCTTTGTAGCCTCGGCAACCTTAATGGACGAAGCCTTAATAATCGGGGCTTTAATAATTGACGAATAGAGATTATAGATCAATTCCAAAGTCTTTTCATTCGAGGCTGATATTATTTTGGGGATATTTTCTAAAGAGTGTTTGTCGTCGCCTACATTAATTCTTTCCGGTGAATATCCCACATAAAAATCTTCATTAAATTTCAGGTTTGACGAATTTTCCAACAATGGAACACAAAATTCTTCAGTAGCTCCCGGGAATATTGTAGATTCAAATACTACCGTACTGCCTGGCGTTAGTATTTCACCTAAAGAATTACATACTTTCTGTAAAGGACGAAGGTCCGGTGTTTTGTCATCATTAACTCCTGTCGGCACACAAACAATAAAAACGTTACATCCCGACAATTCTTTATAATTAGTTGTCAGGAGTTCGGCAGACTCGCCACATTGTTGCTCTGAATTCTTTAATTTTATAATTCTATTCTCGTCTGTATCTAACCCAAGGATTGAAAATTTCCTTGAAAGTAAGACATAGAGAGGCCATCCGACATATCCGAGACCGATTACTCCTATTTTAATTCCTGAATTGTGAATACTCTCGTTCATCAATGATTTTTTCATAGCCACATTAATTGTATGATTCTTTGCACTGAAGACCATTGTTTATCTCCCATAGCTTTTTCGTATTACAAAATATCTGAAGGCGATATTCTATAACTTGCTTAGCTCAAAAGAGCATTTGTCAGGAAGAATTTTATTGAAAGCCTCACATAATATCGATTTGGAATACTCAAAATTTGATAGATCCCCGTCATTAACGCATATTAAAGACTTTTTCTGATTTGATATGACATCAATCGCCTCCATCAAAATATCATCATTCATATAAGAGTAGGTAGCGGAAGTTTTCCAAGGATTTATTGACATAAATCTTCCTACTGCCAGCTGATAGTATCTAAACACATATTGGTTGACATTTTGAAAATTCCTGAACTTGCAAGAGCAAGTTTTATCCAGACATATCCGAGACCGATTACTCCTATTTTAATTCCTGAATTGTGAATACTCTCGTTCATCAATGATTTTTTCATAGCCACATTAATTGTATGATTCTTTGCACTGAAGACCATTGTTTATCTCCCATAGCTTTTTCGTATTACAAAATATCTGAAGGCGATATTCTATAACTTGCTTAGCTCAAAAGAGCATTTGTCAGGAAGAATTTTATTGAAAGCCTCACATAATATCGATTTGGAATACTCAAAATTTGATAGATCCCCGTCATTAACGCATATTAAAGACTTTTTCTGATTTGATATGACATCAATCGCCTCCATCAAAATATCATCATTCATATAAGAGTAGGTAGCGGAAGTTTTCCAAGGATTTATTGACATAAATCTTCCTACTGCCAGCTGATAGTATCTAAACACATATTGGTTGACATTTTGAAAATTCCTGAACTTGCAAGAGCAAGTTTTATCCAACGTAGAATAATCTAAATCCCAAACCTTCTTAAGTGTTGTTTTAAAAAACGGATTAGGTAGATGCGGGTTATAAATTCCGGTAAATGCCGGATAAGGATATAACGCAATTGTTCTGAGCAATAACTTTCCATAACGTGGATTGAACCACCCCCATTTATTCTTTTTAATAACATCCTTTTTATCAAAGAATCGATTAACGAATCCAATATTATTGGCCATAAGATAATCCCTTAAGTCTCCTTTCGGTTGACGTGCACTCAGGACAGCAATGTCCCTCACCTTATCATTAACAAAAAAACGCTTGGGCGAAATATGATTGATTAAAAAGGTGTCATCATTAAAATACACAAATCTCTCTGAGAGGGATTCAATACGATGAAGATTTAGTTCAATTGTGCGGGAATTAAAAGTCGGTAAATACTTCTTGGGGATATAATCCGAGTGTTTTATAAACTTTAATTTCGGATGATTAATATTTATCCAATCAGGATAATGGCCACAAGTAATGAAGTATATATTATTAACCCATGGGGCGAACTTTTCGACTCCCCTGAACCAGTATCTTAGGGTTCCCCAGTCTCTAAATCTCACAGGGCGAGAGTCGCCTGATTCTAATTGGGAATATTTTCTTAAGGATTCTTGCCACGTGGGGTCATTATCATCAACCCAAATTAGAACAAAATCTATTTTTTCCATCGTAGAATATTTCTTAACCATTGTTTAAAGCCGGACAATTCTGCGTCAATTTCATATTTAGATGTATAGTGGCCTATTTTCATACGCGATAATGTGTGGCGAGTTTCGTTAGGGACATATTCATTCATAACAGCAGCGGAAAAACCTGATGCAGCACATTCCTTAACGCATTCAATTGAAACATCTCGTGTATGACCATAAGGATATGCATATACACCGCAATTAAACAATTTATTGATTTGAGCACTACACTGCTGAAAGTCATGCTTTAGCTTCTCCGGTTGAAGGAGAGAAAGAATATCATGATTTATGGAGTGCCCTCCTATTTTATGTCCCTTTTGCTTAATTTGGATTATATCCTCTTGAGTCAATCCACGGAAACGTATGTTTTTGTATTCTTCACTTATAGCCAGTTTATAAAAAGGAGTAATCAACTCCAATTGCTCAATGATGGATGAATAATTGTAATCATTTGCACGGATATATTCAATTATGTCCTGATATGCCTTCTGTCGAGAAGACTGAGAATTCAAATAATAGGCTTTTCCTGCAATTATGTACTCTCCGGGAGAGACGTAAGCAATCCATCCCATAATTTTGTCATTCCATAACGGACCACCGTTTACATTAGATAACGGGAGAAAAAAATAGGCATTATTCCCGTAGTTACTTAGAACCGCATCTGCAGTAAGGGCTGCACGGTAGCCATCATCAAAAGTAATTATTGCTGAGTTTGCTTTTCCTATCTGTGTCGTTACTTCGAATCGTTTATTGACAATGTCAATAATACGTTCAAAATGTGATTTAGAGGAGCATACAATTTTTTGTTCAAAGGAATTATCGATAAGATGATCCGGAATGATATGATGGAAAACGAGAATTCGCTGTCGACTTCTATTCAAGCGATAAAACAACCAAATAATACCGGAATAAAATGCGAGGAAGTAAATTATTAAATAAAACTTTTTACAATTCATCGATTAGCTATATTATCTCTTCTCCAACCATTTATAATACGATATATTTTACGAATGAAGAAAATCACGTTTCTCAAGAAAACAAACCGACCGATCTTACCTTGCAATGCAAATTTAATGGGTAGTTTCCAATGGGGGGCGACAAGGTGCTTGAATTCCGTATAATCAAATTGATAGTCAATCGCCATTAATTCCGGAAGCTCATCCCTTTCGCAGTTAACTATCCCAATTATATATTTGTAGAATCTCCTTTCTTCAAGCACCCGATCATAAACGGAGGCTTCCGGGGAAAGGAATTCAGATACAATATCTATCGCCTTTAAACACTGGCGCGTGTTTGATGTGGACTTAATATGAGTATATGAGGAAAGATTATGGTTATTATAATGCACAAATGCTCGGTCAATTTTTGTGATTACATTTGCATAATACAAAGTCTGTATTGTTAAGATTAAGTCCTCACCAACATTTATACCCTCAATTGAGTTGATATTATGTTTCTGGAAAATGCTTCTCTTGACAAGCTTGTTCCAGACATAAGCAAAGACTGATTTATATCCGGAACTCCATCTCGCTATAATGCTCTTTAACAAGATTTCCTTGCTGTCGGAAAGAAAGCACTCACAATATTCCTCTCTTTTCTGATGAGATTTAAAGAAGTCGGCTACTACTACGTCTGAATTGTGGGCAATAGCTTCTTGATACATTACCTCAAGCATATCGTGTTCGAAATAATCGTCACTATCGAGATGAATGATATATTGTCCTCGTGCTGCATTCAGCCCTGTCTGTCGTGCTGCTGCAAGACCTCGGTTGCGGATATGATTTAATATTTTTACCCTGGAAGCGACTCCGGGATATTCGCCCATTATATCATATAGCAATTCAAGGCTTCGGTCGGGCGTGCAGTCATTGACGAAGATAAATTCCACCCCATCTGTCATAGTCTGTCCGAAAAGAGAGCGGGTACACCTCTCAATATAC
>CAMWRW010000078.1 GCA_947176755.1 uncultured Porphyromonadaceae bacterium | reverse complement strand
ACTCCCTCCCCGCCGGCCATCCCCAAAACTGGGACTCGATGCCCATCCTTGAAGTGGGGCCCGGAATGGGGATCCTCACGAAATATCTGATGCAGACGGGGCGACCTCTCGAATGTGTCGAACTCGACACGGAATCCGTGGAATTCCTCGCCCGTCTTTATCCCGATCTCAAGGTCCGCGAGGATGACTTCCTTAAGCTCGATCTCGCCGACATTTTCGGCGGCCCGTTCGCCCTCATAGGCAATTACCCCTACAATATCTCCTCCCAGATCTTTTTCAAGGTGCTCGACTATCGTGAGTCGGTGCCCGTCGTTGCCGGAATGCTCCAGAAGGAAGTCGCCGAAAGAATCTGCTCGGGCCCCGGTTCGAAGGTCTACGGCATCCTGTCGGTGCTCCTGCAGATGTGGTATGACTGCGAATACCTGTTCAACGTCGAGCCGGGTGTGTTCATGCCCCCGCCGAAAGTGACCAGCGGCGTGCTTCGGCTCACACGCAATTCCCGGACGGAAGCCGGATGCGACGAACGCCTCTTCAAGCGCGTCGTCAAGACCGCCTTCGGCCAGCGTCGCAAGACCCTCCGGAATTCGCTTGCTTCCCTTATCCCCCCGGGCTCGCCCGCCCTTGACTCCCCCCTTATGCCCCTACGCCCCGAACGCCTCTCCGTCGAGGATTTCATCACTCTCACCAACCTCATCGCCCAGCAATGAAGACAGCCCTCATAACCGGCATCACCGGACAGGATGGCAGCTACCTCGCCGAATTTCTCCTCGAGAAAGGATATGATGTCCACGGCGTCATCCGACGTTCTTCGGTCGATTTCCGCGAACGAATCGCCCACCTCGAAGGACATTCCCATTTCCACCTCCATTACGCCGACCTCTCCGACTCGATGTCCGTGATGCAGGTGATTGCAAAGGTGCGACCCGACGAGGTCTATAACCTCGCCGCCCAAAGCCACGTTCAGGTCTCTTTCGACTCCCCGGAATACACGGCGAACATCGACGCCGTCGGCGTGCTCCGCCTTCTGGAAGCGATCCGTCTCAGCGGACTCTCCGACTCCTGCCGTTTCTATCAGGCTTCGACCTCCGAACTCTACGGAAAGGTCGAGGAGGTCCCCCAGAATGAACTCACCCCCTTTCATCCTTACAGCCCGTACGCCGTGGCCAAACTCTACGGTTTCTGGATTGTCAAGGAATATCGCGAGGCTTACGGGATGTTCGCATGCTCCGGAATCCTCTTCAACCACGAATCGGAACGTCGCGGAGAGACTTTCGTTACCCGGAAAATCACTCTCGCCGCCGCCCGGATAGCTCAAGGGAAACAGGAAAAACTATATCTCGGCAATCTCTCCTCCCTCCGCGACTGGGGCTATGCGCCCGATTATGTCGAATGCATGTGGTTGATCCTCCAGCAGCCCGAACCCGACGACTATGTCATCGCCACCGGCGAACAACACTCCGTCCGCGAGTTTGCCGAACTTGCTTTCCGTCGCGTCGGCATTAATCTCCGCTGGGAAGGAGAAGGGGAAAATGAGAAAGGAATCGACACGGCAACCGGAAAAACCATCATCGAGGTTTCCCCGGATTTCTATCGCCCCACGGATGTGGTCAATCTTCTTGGAGACCCCGAAAAAGCGAAACGCCGCCTCGGCTGGAATCCGCGCGCGACAACCTTCGAACAGCTCGTCAACCGAATGGTCGACGCCGACATGAAGAAAGTCGCCGCCGACCGCGCCGCCGCTCATGTCCGCACTAACCTCGCCGAATATCTTGAAAAAGGAATCGTGAAATGAACATCCTCGTCACCGGTGGTGCCGGCTTCATCGGGTCGCACGTCGTCCGCCGCCTTGTCAGGCGTTATCCTGACTCCAACATCGTCAATGTAGACAAACTGACATACGCCGGAAATCCCGATAATCTCCTCGATGTGGCCGACGCTCCCAACTATTCTTTCTTCCGGGCCGACATCTGCGACCTCGAGGCTATGAAACGCATGATTGCCGACCGGAAGATCGACGGCATTATCCATCTCGCCGCCGAAAGTCACGTCGACCGTTCGATCAGCGACCCCTTCGTTTTCGCCCGGACTAACGTGCTCGGCACTCTCTCGCTGCTCGAAGCCACCCGGACGGTCTGGGAAAAATCTCCCTCCGGATTCAACGGCAAACTTTTCTATCATATCTCTACCGACGAGGTCTACGGAGCCCTCGAACTGTCGCGCCCCGAGGGCGTGGAAGCTCCTTTCTCCACATCCGGCTCCGCCCGCGGCCACAAGGCATTCGGCGACTCTTTCTTCACCGAATCCTCCCCCTATTCCCCTCATTCCCCATACTCGGCCTCGAAAGCCTCCAGCGACCATTTCGTAAGGGCTTATCATGATACTTACGGTCTCCCCGCGATCGTCACCAACTGCTCAAACAACTACGGCCCCAACCAGTTCCCGGAGAAACTTATCCCTCTCTTCATCGATAATATTATCAATCGCCGTCCCCTGCCGGTCTACGGAAAGGGTGAGAACGTGCGCGACTGGCTCTATGTCGAGGACCACGCCCGCGCTATCGACACTATCTTCCATCACGGGCGCCCCGGCGAAACCTACAATATCGGAGGCTTCAACGAATGGAAGAACATCGATCTCGTGAAACTCCTCGTCGCCACGGTTGACCGCCTGCTCGGACGCCGCGAAGGAGAGAGTCTCGAACTTATCACCTACGTCACCGACCGTCAGGGCCACGACCTCCGTTACGCTATCGACTCCCGTAAACTCCGCGACGACCTCGGCTGGGAACCCTCTCTCAGCTTCGAAGAGGGACTCGAACGCACGGTCAGATGGTATCTCGATAATCGGCAATGGCTCTCCCGAATCGCATCCGGGGAATACAGGGCTCCCGAAGTTTAAACGGCTCCATTCTTCAAACTCTTCTCTGCGCCACCCCGACATAAAAAGAAAAAGGTCGACTCACGTCGACCTCAATTCTTCACTAAAACAACAATAACAACTTTTTCAGAACGCTTATAACTTAGTAATCATCTCAATTACTTTGGCATGAACTTTTGATTCTTTCCGCCTCCCTTTCGGAAGGCTCTGTTTGAATCAGCTTTCGTCTATATAACGACCCTCTCTCCGGTTTGGTTCGCCGGCCAAATCCATTTTTTTTAAAATTTTTCCAATTTTCTCTCCCTCTTTTTTCCTCTCGCCATGAACGACCTCATCAACAGATATATATGGATTGTCGACACGCTCTCCCGGTATGGCCGCCTGACGCGCAATGAGCTCAACGACCTCTGGGTTCGCTCTCCCCGCTCCGACGGGCGCCCGATTCCGGCGCGCACTTTCTACCATTATCGGCGCGCAATCGAGGAGAACTTCCATATCGACATCCTTTGCGATTCCACCGGCCACTATCATCTCGACGGCGACGTCAGCCCGGAAATGAAACGTGTCACCGACTGGCTCCTTGAATCGACGGCTGTCAATAATGCCATGAACTCAGCCTCTCTCCCCGCCGACCGGGTCGCGGTTGAGGATGTTCCCTCGGCCCGCGAATTTCTCCCTCTCGTCCTTACGGCAATTACTGACTGCGCCAAGATTTCTTTCACTTACGCCGGATTCTCCCGCTCCCGTCCGGAAGAAAACATCACGTTCCATCCCTATTTCGTAAAACGCTACAAGCAGAGATGGTATATGATCGGTTGGCGCGAGAAAAGTTCCGATATCCGGACCTACGCCCTCGACCGGGTCAAGAAACTCGTGATAATGTCGGAGAATTTCGAGATGCCCGATATCACTCCCGCCGAGTTTTTCTCCGACCTAATCGGAATCACTTTCTCTCGCGCCGAAACCCGCACGGTCAGAATCATGACCACACCCGTGCAAGCGAAGTATTTCCGTGCGCTCCCTTTCCATGTCTCGCAGCAAGAATCCCTCGGCGACAAATACTCGATCTTCACCTTCCGCCTCAAACTAAACTACGAACTCGTCCACGAACTCCTCTCTTACGGAGACTCGATAAAGGTCCTCGAACCGCGCGAACTCATCATGATGATGCGCGAACAACTCTCCTCCACTCTGTCGCTCTACGACAACCCCGACGCTATTCCGGGAGCTACCGGCAACTGACCCTCCGCAACAATTCGGCCCTTAACGGCGTTTTTTATATGTCTCAGGGCTGCTAAACTTCCGCTCTGACCCCTCACTATGGCAGATTCCAATTTTATTGATTACGTTAAGATATTATGCCGGAGCGGCAAGGGCGGCGCCGGCAGCCGTCATTATCACCGCGCTAAATATATCCCCAAAGGGGGACCCGACGGGGGCGACGGAGGCCGGGGAGGCCATATAATCCTTCGCGGCAACCGCCATCTCTGGACACTCCTCCCCCTGCGATACCAGCGCCATATCTTCGCCACTGACGGCGAGAGCGGCGGCGCCGGTCGCTCTCACGGAAAGGATGGCGAGGACCGAATTATTGAAGTTCCGGTCGGAACGGCCGTTTTCGATGCCGACTCCGGAGAATTCCTCTGTGAAATCACGGAAGACGGCCAGGAGATCTATCTTCTCCGAGGAGGAAAAGGAGGCCTCGGGAATGTCCATTTCGCAACCTCTACAAACCGCGCTCCACGCTATGCCCAACCCGGCCAGCCCGCTATCGAGAAAGCCGTCGTCCTTGAACTCAAGCTCCTCGGAGATGTCGGGCTCGTCGGATTCCCTAACGCCGGTAAATCAACACTGCTCTCCGCAATTTCCGCCGCAAAACCGAAAATCGCCGATTATCCCTTCACCACGATGGAGCCCTCGCTCGGCATCGTCGAATACCGCGGCGACCGCTCTTTTGTCATGGCCGATATCCCCGGCATTATCGAAGGCGCAAGCGAAGGCAAAGGCCTCGGTCTTCGTTTTCTGAGACACATCGAGCGTAATGCCGTGTTGCTTTTCATGGTCCCCGCCGATGCCGACGACATCGTCGAAGCCTATAAAATCCTTCTCCACGAAGTCAGCGAATTCAATCCCGAACTTGCTGATAAAAGCCGCGTGCTCGCAATTTCCAAGTCCGACATGCTCGACGACGAACTCCGTCAGGAAATTGCCCGGACGCTCCCGGATGACATCCCGACAGTGTTCATTTCCGCAGTCACCGGCCAGGGAATCCCCGAACTCAAGGACCTCCTCTGGCGCGAGATTAATTCCGAGGAAAATAAATCCAACTTCACCATCACCCATCGTCCGCTCGACCGGCGCCATCGCGTCGAGGAGGAAGACAACTTCATATTCGATCAGGAGCCCATCCCCGATGACACCGACGAACTCCTCTCCGACGAAGACTGGGAAGACGAATTCTGGGATGAAGAATCCTCCGTCAACAACTGATCCATCCCGCCTAACCGCTTTTTTCAGATTTGGACCTCATACGCATAGACCTCGACGCCATCATCCGCGGGCGTCTCGGCAAATCAAAAGCCCGATTCCTGCCGCGATTCGCCACGCGGCTGCTTGAGCGGCTCGTCTGCCAAGACGAGCTGAACGCTGCCCTGGAGGCAACATATCCGGCCGAAGGAACAGCTTTCGCAGAAGCTATCTTCCGCCACTTCGACATCGAAATTGAAGTGCGCGGGCTTGAACACATTCCCGATGACGGCCGATACATATTTGCTTCCAACCATCCCCTCGGCGGTCTCGACGGAATAGGCCTTATAAAGGTTCTGGGCGCCCGATACGGCGATTCCGGCCTCCGCGTAATGGTAAACGACATGCTGATGAATGTCGAGCCCCTGCGCCGCGTTTTTCTACCGATCAACAAATTCGGCGGTCAAGGCCGGATGGCTGTCAGGCTTATCGCCGATGCCCTCAATTCCGACCAACAAATTGTAATGTTTCCCGCCGGACTCGTTTCAAGACTGGGCGACGACGGCTCGATTGCCGATCTCGAATGGCAGAAATCCGTAGTCGCCAAAGCCATCGAAACCAAGCGAGACATCATCCCCATCCGGTTCATCGGGCAGAATCGTAAAAGATTTTATCGTCTGGCGCGTCTCAGAAAAAAAATCGGTCTGAAATTCAACCTCGAGCAGACTCTTCTTCCCGCCGAACTCGTTGCCGCACGCGGAAGTCGATTCTCCATCATCTTCGGAAAACCCGTGACATGGCAGGAACTCCGCGACAGCGGTCTGTCTCATTCTGAAGCCGCCCAACACCTGCGCAGCACAGTCTACTCCCTTTCTTAATCGGGCTTCACAAGCCTAATGTCTCCTATATTGTAAACCCGATCGCAGCTTTTGCTCCGATCGGGTTTCTTTATCTACACTATTATCATCGAATAGGCCCCCATTTGTTAACCGTTAGCCTGCGGATAATTAATAATTCGCACTATTTTTAAAAATATTTTGACATTTATTTTGAATTTCCAATATTTCTATATTACTTTGCCTTACTTCATTTCTATTCCCATAATTGAATTTTCATTTTGCCTCATATTTTAATCACCTTTGCAAATAATCAAACGAGGAATCTGAAAGTTTCAACTATTTATATAGTTTGAAGCCTAATTATAATCAGGAGTCATCAATGATTATCCTGATTGATATTTTAGACAAATTTTATTGTATTAAACCTATAAAAAACGACGCTTATGAAAAAATTTTATTATCTCATTCTTGCCGGGCTTCTCGCAGGCTGCACGCCTGAAGATAAAGAACCGGAGCCGGTTTATGTGGAAAATAATCCACAGGCAGTCTCTGATGGCACTCGCAGCAATTTCGTGCCATTAGAGGATGCTTTAAAAAGCGCCGACTCGCTCTTCTGCGAGTTCTATAAATTAACCCGCTCGGAACGCAAACCGATTTCCACAGAAATCTATGGAATACGGTCTCGCTCTGACGCAGAATCTTAGAATTGCTTATGGCTATAAGCCAAAAAAATAACGGTTTTTCTCACTGATAATTCTCACTTAACAATAACAATTATGAAAACATTTGCAAAACTCGCCGGGGCATCCTTGCTCCTCTTCACTTTGTCGGCTTGCGATTCTGACAATAGTTCGGAGTCAAACAAATTCACACCCATCGATCTCCCCGCAGCCACACGTGGCTTCGTTGAAGACGTAAACAACTTTGCTTTCAAGCTATACCCTGCTGTTCAAAGCGATTGGCAGGACTATCAAGACAACATTGTCATATCCCCCTCCAGCGCCTTCATTGCCATCTCTATGGCTCTCAACGGACAGGAAGAGGAAATACTCGAACCTTATCTCGACTTCCTCACCGATGGAAACCGAGATATCGAAGCGCTCAATCAGTTCTGCAATAAATTGATTGTAAGTCTGCCTAATCTTGACCAGAAATCTGCCTGCAAGATTGCAAATTCTATCTGGACGACCCCGGAGCAGCCCTTGCTTACGGAATTCAAACAATCCATGCAGGAAAATTTCGGGGCAGAATGTTTCAACTCCGACTTTTCTCTCGACAATATTAATGAATGGTTGAGCACCAATACGGAAGGTATGATAAACCAACCGGCCGGAGGGGTCATAAGCTACCCTCTTTTTATCAATACCCTATATTTCAAGGGAGAATGGGCCAAAAAGTTTGATGTGGCAGATACTCGCGTAGCCGAATTCCGCAATAGCGACGGCTCCGAGAGTATGGCTTATTATATGAATCAAGATCTGTCGGCTAACGTCTATGAGGGAGAGGCTTTCTCGATGGTTTCTCTTCCATTTGGTAACGGCAACTTTGAAATGTATTTCATGCTCCCCAACGAGGATACCTCGATTTCCGAATTCATATCCTCATTAGATGCTTCTTCATTTGACCGCGCGGTGTCACTGATGACTTCATCCAATCTGTCGATTTCGTTGCCTCGGTTCACCGTTAAATCTGCTCTCGCTTTTGACAGTGTGCTCCATTCTCTGGGACTTCCACGCTTTAAAACCGACGCTTATATCGCTAATCCCCGTTATCCGGAACTAATTCTTTCACAGTCCACTATCATCTCAGTCGACGAGAAAGGGGCGTCGATCGCATCCGAATCTGATTCTGCAGAATATATCTCTCCGTCTCCGGGCTTCTTAACGATGAAATTCGACCGTCCGTTTGTCTACATCATCCGCGAGTCTTCCACAGGAACAATCATCGCCTTGGGCTCGATTAATAAAATCTGAAATCTACTACCCGTATAAAACAGAGGGGCCGGGAATTATCCCGGCCCTTCTGTTTTATACGGGTAAACTGTTTTATGCGTCGATGTTTGCGTAAGTTGCGTGTGCCTCGATGAAGTCGCGGCGAGGAGCAACATCCTCTCCCATCAGCACATTGAACGTCCTGTCGGCCTCGGCGGCGTTCAGAAGATCAACTCGCTTGAGCATCCGGTTCTCCGGATCCATCGTGGTCTCCCACAACTGCGACGGGTCCATCTCTCCAAGACCTTTGTAGCGCTGCATCTCCATCCGGTTGCGGTCGCCGTTGCAATGTGTGTCGACAAACCGCTGGACCTGCTGATCGGTCCACGCATACTCCTCAATCTTGTTCTTCCCTTTTGTCCAACACTTATAAAGCGGCGGAGTGGCGATATAGAGATAGCCGTTGTCGATAATCGGACGCATCCTGCGATAGAAGAATGTCATCAGAAGTGTGGCGATATGCGCCCCGTCGACATCCGCATCGGTCATAATCACAATCTTATGATAACGCAGCTTGGTCATGTTGGCCGCTTTGGAATCCTCTTCCGTGCCTATCGTCACGCCAAGAGCCTTGTAGATATTGACGATTTCATCCGAGGCAAGCACTTTATGCTCCATCGCCTTCTCCACATTCAGGATCTTACCTTTCAGCGGCAGGATGGCCTGGAAATGGGGATTGCGTCCCTGCTTGGCCGAACCGCCTGCCGAGTCTCCCTCCACGAGGAACAGCTCGCATTCCTCCGGGTCGCGGCTCTTGCAGGGGGCTAATTTCCCGGGAAGTCCGGCGCCGCTGAACGATGACTTGTTCTGAACTCGCATTCGCGCGTTATACGCCGCGTGTCGTGCTTGCGCGGCAAGCACGACTTTGTCGACAATCGCCTTCGCCTGTTTCGGATGCTCCTCCAGATAATTGCGCAGCGCTTCGCTGACAGCCGTCTGGACAACACCCATCACTTCGTTATTTCCTAACTTCGTCTTCGTCTGGCCCTCGAATTGTGGCTCCGCCACCTTTACAGACACTACGGCCGTCAGTCCGTCGCGGAAGTCCTCTTTCGACAGCTCTATCTTCAGCTTCTCAAGCATCCGGTTATCCTCGGCATACTTCTTCAGAGTCGCTGTCAGTCCGCGTCGGAATCCTGTCAGATGCGTTCCTCCCTCGATCGTGTTGATATTGTTGACGTAGGAATAGATATTTTCATTGAAGTCCGTGTTATAGGTCATCGCAACCTCGATCGGCACATTATTTTTCTCCGTCCTTAGGCTGATGATATCTTCAATCAGAGGTTCTTTCCCTTCGTCGATATATTTTACAAATTCCGAAAGTCCTTCGGCGCTGTAGAATGTCTCCGACTTCGGATTTCCCTCTTCGTCAAGCTCGCGCATATCGGTGAGCTTGAGTGTGATGCCCGCATTCAGAAAGGCCAGGTCGCGCAAGCGGTTGGCAAGCGTCTCGTAGTCATAGACGGTCTCCGAGAATATCGTTGCGTCGGGATGGAACTCGATGGTCGTGCCGGTGTGGTCGGTCTCGCCGATCACTTTCAAGTCGCACGTCGGCTTCCCGTAGGCATACTCCTGCATGTGGACTTTTCCGTTGCGGTGGATTTCCGCACGCAGATAGTCTGAAAGGGCATTCACACAGCTGACGCCGACTCCGTGCAGACCGCCGGATACTTTGTACGAGCCCTTGTCGAACTTTCCGCCGGCATGTAGCACGGTCAACACCACCTCCAGCGCCGGCTTGTGCATCTTCTCATGCATATCGACCGGGATGCCTCGGCCGTTATCCTCCACCCGAATGGAGTTGTTGGCAAGAATCGTCACCTTGATGTCGTTGGCATAGCCGGCCAGAGCCTCGTCTATCGAGTTGTCGACAACCTCATATACAAGGTGATGCAGGCCTCGAACCGACGTGTCGCCGATATACATCGACGGACGCTTGCGGACTGCTTCCAACCCTTCAAGCACCTGGATATTATCCGCCTGATAGGCTTTGCCCGTGCTCTCGCGATCGTTGCTCTTATTCTGATCCTCCGGATCTTTATCTATTTTCTGTTCTTGTTCTGACATTCGAAGTGTTGCTTTTAAAGTATGTGTACGAAATTATTTATCGTATCGGATTATGAAGTATGTGGATGAAAT
>CAMWRW010000077.1 GCA_947176755.1 uncultured Porphyromonadaceae bacterium | reverse complement strand
TGCCCCTAAGTTAGACACTAAAATTCAGAGTTCCAAATATTTTTACACATTTCTTTACAAAATTTTAAATAATAATTTTTTTGCTCTTTTATGCCCGATTTATCTCCTGGCCGGACGCTTGATTCCGGTAGGGTTTATATAGGTGTATCTTTGAGGCAATTCCCTCAGACTCTCGCTAATAAACAGGATTCAATATCCTGACAATGAAAAAGAGGAGAGTTCCGGAGACGAATAAAGGATAAAAAACGGTAAGCCGCTAATATATTTTTCTTAGAGTCAAATTTTGTTTTAAAAGACCCCGGAGATGAGAAAATCTGTGATTATTCCCAAATCGGCAAAAAATATTAACCTTTCAGAATTTTTTATTAAGTTTGCATCGCCGTCTCCTATTCAGTCGACGGCGGAATCGAATGATTTTATCTTAACCCTCAATATCATGAAAAAACAACTTTTCCCTATCGCTCTCTCTTCTCTGATCGCGATGTCGGCAGCCCCCGCTTTCGCCACGGATTTCCAGGCCCCCGCCTGCGACGACCCGAAGATTGAAGTGCCCGATTCGACAGGCTTCACTTTCACCGATGTCAAGATCAATCCCCACACCTCCGTAAAAGATCAGAACAAGTCGGGCACGTGCTGGGCTTTCTCCGGCCTTTCCACGCTCGAAGACAACATCATGCGCAAGGGAGGCCCGGAACTCGACCTTTCCGAGATGTTTATCGTCCGCAACGCCTATATCGACAAGGCAAAGAAATGGATGCGCATGAACGGCGAGATCAATTTCGCTCAGGGCGGTTCTTTCGCCGATGTGGTTGAAATGTCAAAGCTATACGGCGCTGTGCCCGAAGAGGTATATGCCGGCCTCGAATATGGGGAGAAAAAACATGCCCACTATGAAATGGCCGAGGCCCTCGAAGCCTATCTGAAAGCCGTCTACAAACGCGGTGCGAAGGATAAGAAACTCTCCACGGCCTGGCTCCCCGGATATATCGGCATCCTCGACGCTTACCTCGGCAAAGCTCCCGAGACTTTCACCTACAATGGTCGCACCTACACTCCGCAGCAATATGCGAAGGAAATAGGCCTCGAACCCGAAAACTTCATCAACCTCACCTCCTATACCCACCATCCTTTCTACACCTGGTTTGCCATCGAGATTCCCGACAACTGGATGTGGAGCCAGAGCTTCAACGTCCCGATGGAGGAGATGAAGAAGAGTGTCGACGAAGCCCTCGAGGCCGGCTACACCGTGATGTGGGCTGCCGACGTTTCCGAAGGTGGTTTCAAATGGCGCAAGGGTTACGCCGTGCTTCCCGATGCAAAAGATGAGAAGAATATGGACGACACCGAGCTTTCCCGCTGGGTCAAACTCTCCGACAAAGATCGCGAAGACTCTGTCTACGACATCAAAGGCCCGGTCAAAGAGAAGGAAGTGACGCAGGAAAGCCGTCAGGAAACGTTCGATAACTACCAGACCACCGATGACCACGGAATGGTGATTGTCGGCACGGCCACCGACCAGGAAGGCAACCGCTATTATAAAGTCAAAAACTCCTGGGATACGAACCAGCTCTACGACGGCTACCTCTACGTTTCGGAACCCTATTTCCTTGAAAAGACCATCGGCGTGGGACTCCATCGCGATGCTCTCCCCAAGAGTGTAAGATCCAAAATGTAACCTCCCCGGCTCATAAAATTCAACGGCTGCAACCCGCGGGTTGCAGCCGTTATATTTTTTGTCGTGACAGTTCAGGCGTTTTCAATTTGCTTGATTACGCGTGCCGGATTGCCGGCCGCCACTACATTATCCGGAATATCCTTCACTACCACCGACCCGGCTCCGATCACCACATTATTGCCGATCGTCACGCCCGGCGCTATCGTGACATCCCCGCATATCCACACATTATCGCCGATAGTCACGGGTTCTGCCCATTCGATTAATTGGTTACGGGGTTGGGCTTCCAAGGGGTGGCAAGCGGTAAAAATGCTCACATTAGGACCTATAAAGCACTTTGACCCTATCCTGACTTCCGCTTCATCGAGGATAGTGAGGTTGAAGTTGGCGAAGAAATCTTCTCCGATAAATATATTGCGGCCATAGTCGCAGCGGAACGGCTGATTTATCTGAAACCGTTCGCCGTGAGAGCCAAGAAGCTGATAAAGAATTTCCCGCTGCTCCTCCTTGCGCGAGGGTCGCAGATTATTGAATTCCCATACGAGTTCCCGGGTCCTTTCCAGAAGTGTTATCAAATCAGGATGAGAGGCGTCATAATGCTCGCCGCCCACCATTTTATCCCATATTTCCATTTTCTAAATTTTCTGCCTTACAACGGCTTGTTACGCCTTGCAAAAATACACTAAAAATAATATTCCCCCAATTCTTTCACTTTACCATCTTACACTTTTTTCATATCTGTTAAACCATATAAATGTGACGCGGTCACATTTATTGGGGCATTAATTTTCCCCTTTTTGAGTTATTATGTCTCTTTGCAAGATTTTTATCCATTCGGCAGCTCTTTCTGCTCTGATTGGATCGGCGTCGGCCGCCACGCTCCCCGACAGTGAATCTTTTTCTCTGGAAACGGTTTCGGTTTTTGACGTCAACCCGACTCCGGCCTCCACCGGCCCCCGCACTTGGACATACGCCGATTGCGTTGACTATGCAATTGCCAACAACCCCGATATCCGTCAGGATATCCTCGCCATTCTGCTGGCTGAGGAGGATATTGCCTCGGCCAAGGATGCGTGGCTTCCAAGCGTGGATTTCTCCACAAGCCATTCCTACACTAACTATCCGGCCCCTACCGACGGACGTAGCGCGAACGCCTACAACAGCTCCTACGGAATCAACGGCTCCTGGACGGTCTGGGAGGGAAACGCCCGTAAATACAGGCTTGAATCGGCCCGTCTGTTGCGCCGCCAGCAGGTGCTGACCGGAGCCGATCGCATAAATGAAATCCGGCTCTCCATCCTCAGCGCTTACCTGAATATCCTCTTTTCGCGCGAGGCCGTCGACATCGCCCGGCAGACGCTTGAGGTCAGCACTTCGCAGACGGATCGCGCCGCGAAGCTCACCGAGGCAGGTCGCTCTTCTCGCGTCGACCTTGCGCAAATCGAAAGCCAGAAGGCCCAGGATGAATATAACCTTGTGCAAGCTGAGAGCGATCTCGAATCGAATATCATGGCGCTTAAAGAGCTCCTTGCTCTTCGCCTTGACTCGCAGCTCGACATCGCTCACACGTTGTTTCCGGATACGGAAATCTATTCCCTGCTTCCTGATCAGACGGTCACATTCGCTACGGCCACTTCGTGGCTGCCGGAGTTCGAGAGCAATTCTCTGGCAAAGGATGTTTACGACAATGATGTTAAGGTTGCGAAGGCCGGGCGTCTGCCCGAAATCACCGCCCACGCCGGCGTCGCCACAGGCTATGCCACGGGAGGCCGTTCCTGGACCTCCCAGATGGGTCACGGCTTTAACGAGGCCGTTGGGCTGACTCTCTCCGTGCCTCTCTTCGACGGCAACAAGACGAAGCGTGCCGTGGCAAAAGCGAAACTCGAAGCTCTTGAATATGACATCACGCAGGATCGGCTGCTGAACCAGCTTTCGCAGTCAATCGAAAACCTCTATGTCCAGGCCCGCACGTCGCGCGCCAAATATGAGAGCGGCAAGGTCCGCCTTGAATCCATGGAATTGACTTCAGAGCTCGTCGACCGGCAGTTTGAACTGGGCCTTGTCAATCCGCTTGAGTTGCTAACGGCCCATAACAATCTCCTCTCGGCGCGTCTCGAACAGCTCCAGAATAAATATATGGCCATCCTCGCCAACAAGACAATCGAATTCTACAACACTCAAAACATCAGCCTCCCCTGACAGCCGCGCTGATCCCGAAATTTATTTTCCCGGAATATGAAAACCAGTCACCTCTTTCTTTTACCGGCCGCACTCTGGCTGGGCCTCGCCTCCTGCTCGAAGGATGTGAGACAAGAAATCCAGACCTATACTGTCGAGCCGACAACGATGTCGGAAACCGTAACGGCAACCGGCACGATGGAGTCGGTCACTTCCGTAGACGTCGGTACGCAGGTCACGGGCATTATCGACAAGCTCCATGCCGATTTCAATGACCGCGTAACGAAGGGCCAGCTCCTCGCCGAACTTGAAAAGACCACGCTTGACGCCGAACTGAAAAGCTCTGACGCCAATGTCCAATCGGCAAAGTCAACCTACGATTATACGCGCACAAACTTTGAACGCGACAAGAAACTTCATGATGAGAAACTTATCTCCGACTACGAATATCAGACTTCTCTCCATGATTATGAGGTTGCGAAACTGAACTATGAAAAGGCTCAGGCCGACCGCGTCCGCGCGGCGAAGAATCTTAACTACACGGAGATTTATTCCCCGATCGACGGGGTCATAATCTCGCGTGAGGTGGAGGTTGGCCAGACGGTCGTGTCGAGCATGAACGTGGCCAATCTGTATGTGATTGCCGACCTCGACAATATGCAGGTTGTGGGAAATGTGGATGAGGCCGACATAGGCAAGGTTAAGGAGGGTCAGCACGTGACCTTCACTGTCGACGCCTACACCGACGATGTTTTCGAGGGCCGGGTGACTCAGGTCCGTCTCAACCCGACAACGACCTCGAACGTCGTGACCTACGAGGTAATAGTGAGCGCGGCTAATCCCGACCATAAACTTATCCCGGGAATGACCGCCAATCTCACGATCTACACGCTCGAACTTAACGACATCATCGCCGTGCCTCTGAAAGCACTCCGCTTCCAGCCCGAACCGACGGACGATGACGATAAGAACGGACCGGAAATCGTGGCTCTCCAACAGGCGGCGAAGAACAAAGTATGGGTGCTCCGCGACAATAAAATTATTGAGACGGCTGTGGAACTCGGCGTCAACAACGGTATCAACCAGCAGATTCTTTCCGGCCTCTCGAAGGGAGACAATGTGGCCCTCCAATATGTCGCCCCCTCGCAGCAACAGAAAGGGGAGAAGGCCCAGGAGAATCCTTTTATGCCGAAGCCTCCGGGCGGAAGAAGGAATAATAAGTGATAGGATCAAGACCCGGATTTAAATGAAAGAGATTATTAAAATTGTCGATCTCAAACGCTATTTCAAGGTCGGAGAAGAGACCGTGAAGGCGTTGCGCGGCGTGTCGTTCACCATCCACGAGGGGGAATTCGTGACCATAATGGGCACGTCGGGCTCCGGAAAATCGACCCTGCTCAACACTCTCGGCTGCCTTGACACTCCCACTTCCGGAGAATATCTGCTCGACGGAATCTCTGTCCAGAAGATGGGGAAGAATGAGCGCGCGAAAATCCGTAATCGCAAGATCGGGTTCATTTTCCAGAACTATAATCTGCTTCCAAAGACAACGGCGATGGAGAATGTGGAACTTCCGCTGATATATAATCCTACCGTCTCCGCCAAGGAGCGGGCCGAACGGGCCGAACGTTGTCTGCGGGATGTCGGACTCGGCGAACGTCTTTACCATAAGAGCAACCAGATGTCGGGCGGCCAGCAGCAACGTGTGGCCATTGCCCGCGCACTGGTCAATAACCCGGTTATCATCCTCGCCGACGAGGCTACGGGAAACCTCGACACGCGCACCTCTTTCTCCATCCTGACTCTCTTCCAGCGTCTCCACCGCGAGGGGAAGACTATTATTTTCGTGACCCACAATCCTGACCTCGCGCTCTATTCTTCAAGAAATATCATGCTGCGCGACGGCCGCATCACAAGCGACGAATACAACCATAATATCCAGTCGGCCGAGGAGGCTCTGCGTGCCCTCCCCAAAGATATGGATGAATAATAAGATCATGATTGCTGCAAATCTACTGAAGGTGGCTCTTAAAGCCATGAATAACAACAAAATGCGCTGCTTCTTAACGATGCTCGGCGTGATTATCGGCGTCGGCGCGGTCATTGCCATGCTTGCAATCGGTCAAGGATCGAAGAATTCTATAAAGGCTCAGATTTCGGAGATGGGAAGCAATATGATCATGATTTTCCCCGGCTCTGAAAACCGCGGGGGCGTCCGCCAGAGTGCTTCCGATATGCAGACTTTGAAGCCGGCCGATTATGAGGCTCTCAGCCGCGAGGCGCAGGGTATCCTCTATATGACCCCGACGGTGAACGGCTCGGGTCAGTGGATTTACGGCAACAACAATTACCCCTCGCAGGCGCAAGGAGTCAACACTCAATATCTCGATATCCGGCAGCGGACTGTGTCGGAGGGGGAAATGTTCACTGAAGAGGATGTGCGCAACGCCGCGAAGGTCTGCGTGCTTGGAAAAACTCTTGTGGAAAATCTTTTCCCCGACGGCACGGACCCGATCGGGAAGGTTGTAAGATTCGGCAAGATTCCGATGACCGTGATCGGCGTTCTTGATGAGAAAGGTTATAACACGATGGGGCAGGACCAGGATGACCTTGCACTCGTGCCCTATACGACGGTGATGAAGCGTGTCCTTGCGAGCGACTATCTTCAGGGCATACAAGCCTCGGCAGTCGATGAGAACCGCACGCAAGAGACCATCTCTGAAATAACCGACATCCTGCGCGACCAACACCGTCTCCGCGAAGACCAGGACAGCGATTTCACGATTCGCTCGATGCAGGAGCTGGCGGAAATGATTTCATCGACCTCCTCGATGATGACGGTCCTTTTGGCAGCCGTGGCCGGCATTTCATTGCTCGTCGGAGGCATCGGCATCATGAACATCATGATTGTGTCCGTGACCGAGCGCACGCGCGAAATCGGGCTGCGCATGAGTATCGGCGCTACTGGCCGCGACATCATGATGCAGTTCCTTATCGAAGCGGTGATTCTGTCGGTGACGGGAGGTATTCTCGGCATTCTGATCGGTGCGCTCGCCACATGGATGATATCCATATTCGCCAACTGGCCCGTGGCGATAAGCACGACATCGGTGGTGCTCTCCTTCGCCGTCTGCACGATTATCGGCATCGTGTTCGGCTTCTACCCCGCAGCCAAGGCTTCACGCCTTGACCCGATCGAGGCTATCCGCTATGAATGACGCGAGATGGCCATGTAGCACACGGCCGTGCCGAGCATGAATACTCCTATGCCGATTCCGATTATGAAGTGGGCCGGCACAAACATGCCCGTAATGGCCGCTGCCGCGCCAAGGGCCATGAGCACATATCCTACAATCGAAGCTACCTTGTTCCCCTCATTTTTCGCATTTGCGGGCTTCTGAGGCTTATCTGCGTTGCGAGATATGGTCTCGCCAAGGTCGACCACCTCTTCAACGGCTACGAGCTCCGTAAAGCCCGCAGGACGCACATCGACTTCCACATCGGCATATTCTTCTGAACGGCCCCGGGCGGCATCCGTAGCCTCGCCGGCTTGCCGACGGCGTTCAAGCTCGACGATAACTTCCGTGAAATGGCTGAAACGGTCGGACGTGAAATGCGTCATCAGCTGCCGTTCCAAAGTTCGGGAATAGGCATCGTTCCATTCCTCGGCAGGCAACGTGTAAAGCACATCCTCCTCTTTGTCGAAAAGATCGGGGAGCTCCAGCATCACCGTGCGGATATTGATTATAGTTTCCTTGTTTCCCGGGCTGCGGCGCAATGCATCAAGCAACAGACTGCGGGCCTTTACGACATCTCCGGCCTTGATGGCCTCACTCAGCGCTCTTTTCATGGTATATAGTGGAATTGATTTTATTGCGTTAAACTGTGATTTTCTTTCCCTTATTAACGATTCTCCGGCCTTGCAAGTTCGTGAGGTTGGCGTTTTCCTTCCTTCCATGTCTCTCCGGACGCGAATATTCGACTGACGCCGCCTTGAAAAGGGCCGCTTGGGAGGGTTGGTCACTTGCCGTGGAAATGCTCGTAAAGGAGGGCGGCCTTGCTCTTGCCGATAACTCCGGCCAATTCATCGGCGGTTGCCTCTTTCATCCTTTTCACGCTCTTGAACGCCTTCATCAAAGTTGCCGCCGTTGCCGGGCCGATTCCCTTCACGCTGTCGAGTTCCGACACGACCTGACCTTTCGAACGCCGGTTGCGGTGGTGCGTTATTCCGAAACGGTGAGCCTCGTCACGCAACCCCTGGATCACTCGAAGCGAGGGTGACTTCTTGTCAAGATAGAGGGGAAGGGTGTCGCCGGGGAAATATATTTCTTCAAGACGTTTCGCGATTCCGACCAGAGCGACTTCCCCCCGGATTCCCATCTCGTCGAAGGCTTCAACGGCTGCACTGAGCTGGCCCTTTCCGCCGTCGACCACCACCATCTGCGGCAGCGGCTCCCCTTCGGCCATCATGCGCGTATAACGGCGATGAAGCACCTCCTTCATTGAGGCGAAGTCATCGGCCCCTATGACGGTCTTGATATTGAAATGACGGTAGTCGCGTTTCGCCGGTTTTCCGTTGCGGAACACCACGCAGCTTGCCACAGGATTCGTGCCCTGAATATTCGAGTTATCGAAACATTCGATATGCCGGGGTTGCACATTGAGATGAAAGTCGCTTTTCATCCGCTCCATCAATCTGTCGATGTTCAGGTCGGGGTTCAACCGCTCGGCCTCTTTCTCGCGGTCTTTCATATATTGCGTGGCATTCTTCAGGCCGACATCCAGAGCCTGTTTTTTAGGACCCCGTTTCGGCACGACAAACTCCACTCCTTCGAACTCCACATCGGGAATGAAGGGCACTATCACCTCCTCGAACTTTCGTTCGAAACGATGGGCCACTTCGGCAATCGCCATCGAAAGAATTTCCTCTTTCGACGTCTCATTGCGACGCAATACAAATTCAAGATTGAGGCTCTGCGTGACCGCGCCGCGATGCAGATGCATGAAATTGACAAAGGCCCGCGATTCATTTTCAACGTATGCGAACATGTCGGCATCGGCCATAGCACTCTCCCCGATTACGGTCTTTGCGTTATAGCGTTTCACGGCCTCATATTTCTCTTTCACTTCCTGAGCTTCCTCAAACTTCCAGGTCTCGCTCAACCGCTCCATCTCCGAAAGGAGATAGCGTTCGAGCTCCACTGTCTCCCCGTTGAGGATCTGCCGGATTCTGGAGATATGGACTCCGTAGCCCTCGGGGCTTATCATCCCCCGACAAGGTCCCGAACATTTCTTGATATGATAATCGAGACAGAGAGAATATTTGTTTCGGGCGATGCTTTTCTCATCAAGGGCGTGACGGCATGATCGCAGCGGATAGACCTCGCGGATCAAATCAAGCACAACCTTTGCCGACTGGACATTGCTGTAAGGACCGTAATATCGGCCCGGAATATCTTTCTCTCGGGTCATGAACACACGCGGATAAAGTTCGCGCGTGACCACAATCCACGGATAGGATTTATCATCCTTGAGAAGCACATTGTAATGGGGCTGATACTCCTTTATCATGGCATTTTCAAGGTGCAGGGCATCCTCCTCCGAATGGACCACGATAAAACGAAGATCGACAATGTTACGAACGAGCAGATTCGTCCTTGTCACATCATGACGTCGGTTGAAATAGCTCGACACACGACGCTTCAGGCGTTTCGCTTTCCCGACATAAATCACCCGGCCCCGCTTGTCGAGATACATATAGACACCGGGAAGATCGGGAAGATTCAAAATCTTTTCGCGCAGTCTCTCGCCCGGCCGATTATGCGCGATATCGTCACGCGTGCGGTCAGGAATGATTTCAATATCGAATCCTCCGATTTCATCGATATTTCTGCCCGTTCCTGCAAGGAGTCGACCAATTTCCTCCCGCGTCGGCACACGTTTCTCCTCGTCTGAATCGGCAGTCGGCTCCGAAGAGTCGGACAGTTCTTCATCGACGTTTAGCTCCGGTGCGGCATGCCGTTCATCAACATTGGAGGAACTGTTATTACCGACATCAATAGAAGAGTGCTCCGCGGGAAGAGCGGGCATTCCGGAGTTTTCAGGTATAATGGGGAATTCGACTTTATCAATCATTACAACTAAGTATGTGTACGAAATTATTTAGCGTATCGGATTATGAAGTATGTGGATGAAATTTTGGATTCGGCTGAAGGCGTTATGGGGTTCCATAACAACTGAAGCCGGATTCTAAAGTTCGCCTCAGAATTTATGAGGCGATGCATTAAATAAATTCGAACACATACTTACTATTTTAAACGGACAAAAATGCGTCTACATGGTTGCCATGAAACTACGCAAACCTCTCCTCAATATAATAACGAACAGAACAAAAAATGTGCCATCACCATCTTAAAATTTTGACGGATATAATCCCGAGTTCATCGGACTAAATTAATTTCGCGA
>CAMWRW010000076.1 GCA_947176755.1 uncultured Porphyromonadaceae bacterium | reverse complement strand
TCTTTATATATAGAAATAAAAGCGGTGGAGAGCCTTTGGATTGACCTATCCCAATCATTAAATGCGATAATGCAGTAATATAGTGACAGTTATAGTAGTTAATAATGAATATAGATGGTGATAGGGAAAGTCGCCACTAATCTTTATATATAGAAATAAAAGCGGTGGAGAGCCTTTGGATTGACCTATCCCAATCATTAAATGTGATAATGCAGTAATATAGTGACGGTTATAGGAATTTCTGTTGAATATATGTAGCAGTAGAAGTAATTGCCATTAGATTTATATATAAAGGAATTTTTTGAGTAATGGATGGTTTCATACTACATAAATCGTTACTCCTTATAACCCATTACAACATACGCCATTATCCGACGCAATAATATAAGAGCCAATATATTAGCTATATAGTTGTAGGCGGCTATGCCCCATTGACGAACTATGTTTTTGTCATAGTTTTATTTGTCGTTTCGAAAGGAATATTGTGATTTTAATTGTTTGTAATAGTAAAGTAAAAATCAAAAATTATCCATTATGAAAGTATCTAATTTAGGAAAAAATACGCTGATTGCAGCTCTTTGTGCAGGCTCACTTATGATGGGTGGGTGTAGCTCTATTCGTAACACGTGGGATAGTATGTCGCAGGCCGGCCAGGGAGCGACTGCCGGAGGAGCGGCGGGAGCCGCCATCGGTGCCGGTGTTGGTGCGTTGATTGGCGGAGGTCGCGGAACATGGATCGGTGCGCTTGTTGGCAGTGCGCTTGGCGCCGGCACGGGAGCTCTTGTAGGAAATTCAATGGATCGTCAGAAAAAGGCCCTGGAAGAACAGTTGAATGAACTTCGTGAACAGACAGACCAAAACACATCCGATATTGCTCAGAATAGAGCGGACATCGCCGCAAACAAGGCTGCAATAGATGATATAAAGGTCCAGATGGTGAAGGACTCCAATAATCTCGACGCGATCAAGCTCGTGATGGGAGATGCTGTTCTTTTCCCGACCGGTTCTTATACGCTCTCCGCAGGAGCTGAGGCTACACTCAGCCGCGTAGCTTATAACCTCGACCAGTTCCCCGACACTGATGTGACCGTAGTCGGTTTTACTGACAACACGGGTTCAGAAGCACTTAATAATAAATTGTCGCTTGAGCGTGCGGAAAGCGTCGTCAATTATCTCGCTTCTCACGGAGTAGCAAGTTCCCGTCTGAAAGCTGTAGGCGAGGGCTGGAACAATCCTGTGGCCAGCAACGCCACGCCTGAAGGTCGCGCACAGAACCGTCGCGTGGAGATTTATATCACGGCAAGTCAGAAAATGATTGAAAACGCCAATCGGGGCCGTTAATCCGCCGGCAGGAAGGCGTGATTGTTTTCCGTTAAAAATATTGTAAATTTGCAGGGTGATTCCATAAGGAGTCGCCCTGTTTCGTTGTGAGTGAAAATCGTTTCTCTTTGCGCGACAATATTGCGATAATCGCAGTTTTGCTCGTGTTGGTAATGACCGTCCTTGACGGTTCTATCGTAAATGTCGCCTTGCCATTGATGTGTGCTGATTTCGAAATCTCGGAATCGGCTTCCGTCTGGATTGTCACAATCTATCAACTTGTTATAACAATGTTTCTTCTTCCTCTCTCGGCAATAGGGGAGAAGTATGGCTTTAAGCGAGTTTTCCTTGTCGGCGTGGTTTTGTTTACGGTTGCCTCTTTCGGATGCTCGGAGATGGGATCGTTTGAAGGCGTCCTGATCGCCCGCGGTTTGCAGGGTTGTGGGGCCGCTTGCGTGATGGCGGTCAATATAGCGTTGACAAGAATTATTTATAAACCGGAAGTCCTCGCCAGAGGGCTGGCTCTCAATGCGATGGTGGTCGCCGTCTCGACTGCTGCCGGTCCGACTCTGGCGGGTGCGATTATGGACTCTCTTTCCTGGCATTGGTTGTTTCTAATTAATGTGCCTGTAGGAATCCTCACATTCGTTCTTGCAATCAAGCTGCTTCCTCGTCGCACTGACGAACATCATAAAAGCCCGTTTGATATCTTCTCTGCCTTCCTTAATGCCGTGACTTTCGGCCTTATCTTTTATGCACTTGGAAGTTTCACCCACGGTGGAGGCTGGATAGCCGTAGGATTGCTTCTTTGTGGCATTGTGAGCTGTCTGGTTTATCTGAGACGTCAGAAGGGGAAAACATCCCCTATGTTCCCGATTGATCTTTTCAGAAACAGGATATATACTCTGAGTGTCGCAACTTCAGTCAGTGCGTTTGTGGCGCTCAACTCAGCGATGGTGGATCTCCCGTTCATGTTTCTTTCAGATTTCGGATTCGAGGCCGTCACGACGGGTCTGTTGATGACTCCGTGGCCATTGTCGACAATGCTTGCCGCTCCGCTGGCGGCACGTATCATAGAAAAGCATAACCCGGGCACGGTGGCCGCCGTCGGAATGGGCATGCTTGCTCTCGGTCTTTCTCTGCTTATATTTTTGCCAGAGAACCCGTCTGAATGGAATATTGTCTGGAGAATGGTTCTTTGTGGATTTGGTTTCGGACTGTTTCAGACGCCAAATAATCTCGTGATGGTGAAGTCGACTCCCGAAAGACGCACGGGAGCAGCCGGCGGCATGCAGTCAACTGCGCGCCTGATAGGTCAGACTTTCGGTGCGACTCTTGTCACACTTATGTTCGCGCTTGTCGCTGATTCCCGGGCTGCCGAGAGATCAGTGCTGATGCTGGGTGTGTTCTTCGCCGTCGGCTCCGCTATTTTCAGCCTTTCTCGTCTGGCGGTCGGAAAGCATAGATGAAGAATCCTCCTCCGGCCCGGAATGGTGCTTTTTATGGTTGTAAAGCTGCCAGGAATTAAAAAGGTTGTGCCAGATGCTGTAAAAGCCTCCGACAATCGCGGTTACGGGCGTAAAGAATGAATAACCGACCCAGATGGCAAGCACGGTGTTTTTCTGGCCAAGAGATTGGCCGGCTGTGATTTTGGCTCCATATCTCTCACCGATTTTTCTCCCGAGCCAGAATTGAAGCAGACAGCACACGAGAGAAACGGCCACAAGCCACAATTGTGTCGAAAGCGATATATTCGAAAGCACGATGCTCCGGGTCGTCACTGCCGTGGCGAGAGCGAGGGCTATGGCCCACAAGTAAAACGATACTTCCTGATAGCCGGCGATCCGCTCAATGAAATGAGGGAATATATGTTTAAGGGCTGCCGCCGTAATAAGAGGAAGTAGAAGCAAGGGGAACACTTTTAATAGAATCTTCAGACCTGCCTCGACGACACCCATCCCGGCCGAGGGGTGAACAAAAGGAACGAGCAATGGAATCAGAATGGCAGCCGTAAGATTAATCAGTATGGTGTAAGTCGTGATATGACTCACATCCCCGCCCAATTTTTTTGTAATCACGGCTCCGGCTGTGGCCGTCGGACATATCAGACAAATCATCGCCCCCTCAAGCACGACTCGCAGTCCGGAATGGGGCATCGCTATCAGCGCTATCCCTATTCCGCAAAAAAGTCCTCCCTGAAATAGGAGGAGCAAAAGATGCCAGCGCTGCAGACGAAGGTCAGTCAGTTCAATGCGGCAGAATGTGAGAAAAAGCATGGCGAAAATCAACAGGGGCTGAATGATGCCGATCGCCGGGTAGACGTATGGCCTCACCGGATCGATCCCCGGTATCCACCTGTAGACAAAATAGCCCGCCACGCCTGCGACTATGGCGATAATCAGTGTCCAGTCCTTGAGGAATGTCCGCAGTTTTTCTCCATAGCGTGACCGACCCCGGCCTTGCAGGTCCGGGGTCGGCTTGTAAGTTTGGTTATCGGCGTTTAATCTCGATCCGATCCGATTATTTTCCATACAAATGCACTCAGAAGAGCTCCGAGCATGGGAGCGACGATGAAAAGCCAGAGCTGAGCCATAGGCGTGCAGTTTCCTTCAATGCAAGCAAAAATGGCAGGACCAATCGAGCGTGCGGGGTTCACGGACGTTCCCGTGATGGGAATGCAGACGATATGGACGAGCACGAGGGCCAAACCGATTGCCAGACCTGCAAATGCGCCTGCTCCTTTCTTGGAATCGGTCGTTCCAAGCACGACAAGAACGAAGATGAACGTAAAAATCAATTCTGCCACAAAGGCCGGCACGAGATTCCCTTCTGCGTATGAGTTGGCTCCGGTCGTGGTCGTGTCGTTGAAGATATGGGAGATGTCGCCTCCGGTATTGACAAGGAAATAGATCACGCACGACGCAAGAATCGCGCCTATCACCTGGAACACCATGTATCCGCAGGCTTCTTTGCCTTTCATTCTTCCGCTTGCCCAAACTCCGAACGTGATAGCCGGATTAATGTGGCAGCCGGAAATGTTGCCGATTGTGTAGGCCATGGCCACTACGGCCAGACCGAAAGCAAAGGCTACTCCGAGGGTCGATACGCCGTAGCCGGTCGTCCCGAGGCCGATTCCTGCGAACACGGCCGAACCGCAACCCATAAGCACGAGTACGAACGTACCCAATAGTTCAGCTAAATACTTTTTCATAGTCTACAGTGGTTGGTTGAAATATCTGTCAGAAGATAATTGATCTTCTTATCACATCAAACAACATGATCAACCTAATTGTTTATCATTCTTAAAAAATAAGTATGTGTACGAAATTATTTAATGCATCGGATTATGAAGTATGTGGATGAAGTTTTGGATTCGGCTGAAGGCGTTATGGGGTTCCATAGCAGCTGAAGCCGGATTCTAAAGTTCGCCTCAGAATTATGAGGCGATGCATTAAATAATTTCGAACACATACTTATAATTTCAATTCAACAAAAAATAGAGTCGCGTCATGTTGACACGACTCTACTGTCTCTGTTATTGTCAGTCTGCCCGTTAATCAACTTTTGCAAACTGGTCTTTTCCTACCCCGCAAACCGGGCATACGTAATCATCGGGAAGATCCTCGAATGCTGTTCCGGGAGCGATGCCGCTTTCAGGATCGCCTACTTCAGGATCATAAACCCAATCGCATACTTCACATACATACTTGTCCATATTCGTAACTATTTGGTGGTTAATAATCTTATTTTATTCAAGCCTTTACTTTAACGAGCATTACTTTTGCATCGCTAAGGGCCGAAACGCTGTGGGGCACGCCCTCTCCCATAAGAAGAAATTCTCCGGCTTTCAGATGATGAATCTTGTCAAGCATCGTGAATTCTATATCTCCTTCAAGTATCGTGACCATTACTTCCGCGGGTGCGGTATGTGTATCAAGTTTTTGGCCTGCCTTGAATCCTATGAGCGAAACTCCTCCGTTGGCGTTGTTAAATATATTCTGAAAATGAACCTTGTCTTCGCCGTTTTCAATCTGATTGGCTAATACATGGACTTCTCCGAATTTATACTCTGTGTTGATCATAGTCTGTACTTGTACTAATTAAGATTTTATAAAATGACACGAAAGCTATATTGCTTTCATCCATTAAACGACTATTCCAACACCTTTGTTCACTGCTTCTCCGAAAGTGTCCGCTTATCCTTTCACGGTCCTGTGGCCGCCTGAAAGATTTCTCACGGCGTTTCGGATAGTCTTACGGATTGTCCGCCATTTAGGGAAAATTGCCCTGGGGCGGACCGGCCCGAAGCTGACAAGAATCACCAGCAGAGCAACCAGACCTCCAATAAGCAACCATCCGAATATTTCTTTCATGGAAACGGCCAGAGCACGCTCCTGCACGATTCCATAAAGTTGGCCAAGTGGCATTCGCGACGCCTGAGGGTTGAAATCAGTCATTTCTCCGGCAAGCAATGTCGCGTTTCGTGCCACTGTCCTGCCAAGCCATTCCCCGATCACGGCCGGCCCGAAGGTCGCCCCCATAACGGCGCCGGTGAAGCCGTTCACAGTCAGCGCCTGAGGAAACACCTGAAATGACAATCCGCTTTGCACGACTGATGTCAGGAAAATAATGGAGATTATCACCGAGGCTGCTCCTCGCAATACCAACGGAATAAATAATGCGCTTTTCTCCACTCCGTAATCAAGACCGAAATAGAACCAGCCAAGATAGATGGAGGCTAATGCGAAGGCGATTGCTGTCATGGTCTTATATCTCCAGCGATGCAGGGCAAAAGCATAGTATGTGAAACCGCAGCCGAGAAGTATCCCCACGAAAACATACCAGTTGAGGTCTATCATGTTGGTTTCGTCAAACCCGAGGATATGAGCCGCGTATGAATGTTCGACGACGTGTTCCGTTCCGAGAAGGGTAAAGAACACAAGATAGATCAACGAGGCTCTTACGACATTCCTGTTAGTCAGCGCAGGCCAGGAGATATATGGATGGTGAAGGAAGGTTGCTCTCCAAAGATTCACTGCGAGCGCTGCCAGCCCTACGACTGTCGCTCCACAAATCTCGCGGCTTTCCCACCAGTCGAAATAATTCCCATAGACGCAGACAAATGTAAAACAAAGCATGAATACGCTCCACAGCGCGGCTCCGAGCCAGTCGATTCCAAGAAGAGGAATAAACAGCGGGGCGCGCTGAGGTTTAAGCAGGAGAATCACGAGCAGCATCATCAGAGCAAGCATCCCGATCATTATCCAATGCATATATTCCCATTGGCTGAAGAACGCCGTGTAGACTGTGGCGATTCCGCATAATTGAATCACGCTGTCAACCACAAGATAGACATAACAGAAGAATACGGCCATGTCGCGTGTCGGCGTAAGCCATAGCTGGATAGTTGAATTGCAAGCAAGTGTGGCCTGCATTCTGAACCATCCCGCAATGAAGCAGGCGGCCGAGAGAACGACAACACTTTCTGTATGCGAACATATTATATTGGCCAAAATCAGGATAATTCCGCTTGCGAGCAACTGCACCCGGGTGGAGAAGCGAAATTTTATCCTGAACATCACCGCGAAGTTGATCGACATCCCTACGAGCGACGAATAGCCGGCCATGAGGATATCCTGCTGCATCAGGGCGCGGGTGCCTACCATATCGGTGGCCGCGGCAAGGTAAACACCTCCCGAAAACTGCACGATGAGAACGAACAGGATGAAGAGCCACGGTTTTAGTCTGCGGGGCACGATTTGCCTGACTTCCGGCAGGTCGAACGGCCCGGCAGGTGCATGCCAGTCTCCCATATCAGTATTTCACGCTACATTCCACGTTCATGCCCGCACGAAGTTTCTCGAGTTCTCCGGCAGTCGTGGCCGGGTCAAGGTCAATCCTTACGGGAATTCTCTGGCGGACTTTTACGAAATTGCCTGCCGAATTATCCTGTGGCAGAAGCGAGATGGAAGAGCCGGTTGCCGTCGAAATTGATGTAACGGTGCCTTGAAATTTAACTCCCGGCACGGCGTCAACCTCTATCTCGGCTTTGCTTCCCGGATGAATGTTCTTCAGCTGTGTTTCTTTATAATTGGCCGTTATCCAGAGATCGGTCGAATCCACGATGTCAAGGAGTGTCTGGCCGGGTTGGATGAGTTGTCCTTCGACGATTTCCTTGCGCGATGTATAGCCGTCGCAAGGGGCGAGAATCACACTGTAGCTCAGATTCTGTTCGGCCGTTTCCAGCAGGGCCTTCGCCAATTCGATTCCGGCTTCTGATTGCGTAATGCGTTCGCGGTTGATGTCGACCACGCTTGTCGTCGCGTTGCGCTGTTTTGCAAGCATCTCGTAACGAGCCTTCTTCGCTTCATAATCCGTTTTTGCAAGGTCATACTGACGTTGTGTCACGGCTTCCTGAGCCAGAAGATTCTCGTGGCGGGCAAGATCGGTGGCGGCCATCTCCATCAGCACTTTTGCTTCTGCTATTGATGCTTCGCTAACCGAGACATTTGCGGACGCCGAGGCGGCCGAACGGTCGGCTACCGAACGGCCTGCCATTGCGTTGGCATAGTCGGCGCGGGCACGGGCCACATTCAGTCTTAGGTCGGTGTCGTCTATGACTACAAGCGTGTCTCCCTTTTTGACTCTCTCAAATTCCTTGAATCTGATTTCCTTGATATAGCCCTGAACTCGACTGTTGACCGGGACTATCTGCTGTTCAACACGCGCATTATCCGTGAATTCAACATTTCCGGGATGGTAGAATTTGATGAAAATCCATATTGCAGCTCCGGCGATAACGGCGATGGAGAGGATGTAAGATATTATTTTTTTTGATCGATGGTTCATATCGTTCCTGTGGTGAATAGAAGTTTATAATATTGATAGATAATATTGATGCGCGAATCGACCAGCTGTTGCTCGGCAAGGAGTCGGGCATCGGCGGCGTCAAGCATCTCGGTTATGAGGGCCATTCCCTGCGTGTAGCGTGTGGCGATTGTCCGGTAATTTCGGTCGGCAAGCTCCACTCCTTTTTGACGTGTGCGAAGCTCGTCGTATGCCTCCAGATAGCGTATATGGTCGGCTCTGACTGTCAGATCTGTTTCCTCGACGGCGGCTGCAAGTTCCTCCACTGATTTACGCGTGGCTGCCCGGCTGACCGACAGTTTTTTATTTGTCTTGTAGAGCGACGAAAGATTGTAGCTAACTCCGACGCCTACATACCAATAGCTCAGATTTCGATTAATCGGGGGGATTTCTACGAGTATCGGGCCGTCCATCGTCCACGCAGCCTGAATCCCTATCTTGGGAAGCCGTTCGGATTTTGCAAGTGCCTCCCCTCTGCGACTGATTTCTATCCCGTTACGTGCAAGCGCCAACACCGGTGAGTTTTCTTCTGCTTTCTGCCGCCACTCCTCTTCTCCTGCCATCGGCAATGAGCGCTCAAGGATTGTCGTGTCGGTCCGGATAACGGTTGTCTCCGGCAATCCGGCCGTCATTACAAGATCGTGGTTAAGAATTTCGATGGTGTTGATAATTTTTGTCCGTTGCAGTTCGAGATTGGAAACGAGAAGTTCGTAGCGAGTGATGTCGTTGAGCAACACGAGCCCCTGTTCGTATCGGGCCTTCATGTCGGCGAGCACGTGCTTGGCGGATGCGATGTTGCTGTTCATTACCGACAGCAGGTTCTCGTAGCGATGGATATCGAGATAATATCCCGCGAGCCTGAAACGAATATTGTCGCGTTTTAAATCGGCCGCAAAACGCGAGGCTGCCGATTTCATTTCGGCCATTTCAATTGAAGCCGTGATGGCCCCGCCCGTGTAAACGGGCTGTTCGATGGAGATGCCGAGTCCCGTCCCGAGATGGGGGATGGGGGCGCGTTGATAGTCGGTGAAGTCGCGTTGTGTGGTGAATCCGTCGCCAATATAGCTGGCTGTGAGGGTAGCTGAGATTTCGGGGAGGCGCGATGAGCGGGCCACGCTTATTTCGTGTTCCGCCTCGTCGCATGCAGTCAGTGCCGGTCGAAGTTGAGCGCTATTGGCCTCAGCAATAGCGAAAATTTCCTCCAGCGTCACAATTTCCTGCGCGTTCGCACACACCCCGCCGCTCAACAGAATTGCCGATAGCAATCCTGTGAGCAATCGGTGATTGTTCATGATTGGTTGAGTATTGTTGTTAGGTGAAAGGGTTGCTGCTCTCTTTTCTGCCGTCAGTCACTGACAGCTCGTGGAAAGATTAGGAAGCGGTGCTTTTCCAGTTTTCAAGATGTCCCCATTCGAGGATCGGCCGCCTTGCGGCTCTTGCGTTGTTGTTGCTTGCAGTTAAGTTCATCTGGATGCGACTCTTTGTGAATCGCACTGCAAAATTACAAAAATTTTCGTTCATTCTCAATTATCATTCCGATTCAAATTTGTCGCCCGTCTGCTTTGGAGTAGGCTCTTTTCCCTTTATACGCTTAGGATAGAAGCTGATTAAGCTTCGCAATCAAACTTATTCCTTTTCTATTGTGTTTTTATTATGGAAACCGACCTGTCAGTTGCCACGTCCGGAAAATCCGCACCCATCTGCATGGTCGGATTTAAGCTTATTATGCGATATTAAACTTATACGATATTAAACCTTTAAATTTATAGATATGATCCGACTTAATGTTTCATTAATCACCGAGACTGAAGAAAATCACAGGAAACTAATAGAGGCCGCCACCGAACTCGTGGCTTTCTCGCTCCGCGATAAGGGATGCGTCGATTACGACCTTTATGAGTCGAAAACTAACAACGACCGCCTGATGATTGTCGAGACGTGGGAATCTGAAAAAGACCTCGAGGCTCATCAGAATACTGAACATTACCTCCGTCTTTCGCCCGAACTCAGGCGTTATGCCAACGTGACCTTGACGCGTTTTGAGTTCTGATTCAATTCCCGTTTATATTATTGTTATTGATAATTTCCCGGTAGAGGGGCCTCTTGACTGAGGTCTCTCTATTGTTAAGACCCCAACCCACAAGAAAATGTTAACGCCGGGGTCGCAGAGATGCCCCGGATTCAGTCTTGCAGTGTGAAGGAGCTTAGCGGGCTAAGCGACTGAACCAAAAGGCTGAAGAT
>CAMWRW010000075.1 GCA_947176755.1 uncultured Porphyromonadaceae bacterium | reverse complement strand
TGTGTAGATCTCCACCGACGTGTCGGAATTCGGAGAGCGGCGCGCCATGGTGAGGTACATCGTCTGTCCGTCGGGAGAGAAACTGACGATTCCCTCGTCGTGTTCGCTGTTTAGCTCTCCTCCCGCAGGCTCCGGGCGCTGCCATACTCCCTTCTCATCCTTCGACGAGTAGAAAATATCGCTCTTCTTCATTCCCGTAATCTCCGACTTGTTGTCGCCCGTGGCTTTCTCATTGCTTGACGTGAAATAGAGCGTGTTGTAGGTCTTGTCGAGATACATCGGCGCGAAATCCGCCCGTCGCGAATTGAAGAGTTTCGCCTGCTTCACCTGATAGCGGGTCTTTTTATCGTTTCGGGCGCGTATCGCCAGCTGACATCCGCGGATTCCCTCTTTGGCGAGAAGATCGTCCGGGGCTTTTTCGAGAAACGCCCGGTAGGCGTCGATGGCCGGCTGATATTTTCCTTCCATCTGAAGCGAGCGCCCAAGCCAGAAGTAGGCCATTGAATCGGGATATTCGTAACGGATGGCGTTCTGATAGGCCGCCGAGGCACGCGCCGCCATGTTGAGGCGTCGATAGCACGTCGCCATCTGATATGCCACTTCCCCCCGGAGTTCCCGGTCCTGCCGGGGATTCAGTTTGTTGTAGACCGCGCGATATGTCTTTGAGGCGTCGAAATACTCTCCTCTCGCAAACTGTTCGTTGGCTGTGGTGAGTTTCGGCGTCCTGCATGATGCAAACGTGAGCAACATGACCGCGGCGAGAATCAGAGCGAGCAGTCGACTCCGGCTGCGAAGAGGCATGCCGGATTTTGTGCGGATATAAAAGGGAAAGTGTGTCATGCGAAAGGAGCGACCCGATTGGGCCACTCCTTTTAAACGTTTCCGGTCAGCGCTATATTGCGAGACTCCGTCAGAGCTTGCGACGGCGTTCGAGTCCTGCTTTCTCGGCGAGTCCGGCGGCGATATCATTGAATATCTCATCGACAACTCCGCTGCCGTTGACGGGGATATAGCTCCCCTCGGCCTGATAATATTCCTTGAGGGGAAGAGTCTGCTGATGATAGACCTGAAGACGGTTCTTGATAGTCTCGGGGGTGTCGTCGGCACGCCCTGTCTCCCGGCCGCGGTTGATCATTCGCTCCACGAGCTCATCTTCCGGAACTTCTAGTCCGATCACGGCATGAAGATCCGTGCCCCGCTTACGCAGCAGCGACTTAAGCGCATCTGCCTGGGCAACCGTGCGCGGGAAGCCGTCGAACACAACGCCTTTCTTCCCCGACGCCTCCGCATCAAGCACTTCGTCGAGGATTCGAATCATCAGTTCATCGGGAATCAGCTGACCGCGCGATATGAATTCGTTGGCGGTTAGCCCGATTTCCGTGCCCCGGCGGATATGTTCGCGGAGGAGTTCGCCGGTCGAAATATGATAAAGTCCGTATTCGTCAATTAGCTTTGCGCTCTGCGTGCCTTTGCCGCTGCCGGGCGCTCCAAAGATTACGATATTTTTCATTCTGTTTCGTTTCAGGGTAATATTTTTGAGGAGCAGTATGCATGGAAGGGGGAAAGACGGGACTGACCCGGTGCCCGCTTATTCCTCCTCCTTGATTACGTAGATATCCTTGAGGTTGCGAACTTTGCCATCGAGGTCAAGGCCGTAACCGATGATAAACTTGGGGGGAATGCTGAAAGCCACATAATCGGGCACAAAACCGGTCTTCGAACTTTCCGGTTTATGAAGAAGGGTCACGAAACGAATCGAACGGGGATTGCGTTTCTTCAGGTCGGCCACCATCATGGAGGCCGTCAGACCCGTGTCGACAATATCTTCAATAATCACCAGATCCCGACCTTCGATATCCTCCGTCAGACCCATGATTTCCTTCACTTTCCCTGTGGTCGAAAGGCCCTCATAGCTCTTGTAGCGGACGAAGTTGATCGTCGAATCGTTAATTCCGACTTCGCGGATAAGGTCGGCGGCAAACATGAAGGCGCCGTTGAGCACACACAAGAACAACGGCGATCGCCCTTTAAGGTCGGTTCTCAACTCTTCCGCCACGCGGCTAACCTGCCGCCGGATTTCATCACGGGTAATATACGGCACAAATGTCAGGCCGTCGACTGTGACTTTGCTTTCCATCTCTAATTGCGATATTTCCCGCAAAGTTAATAAATTTTCATCTTTCCCGCGCGCTTACACAAAAAATCATCATCCCCGCGACTTCCGCAATTCTCAATTTTAACATTTGTTGGCATATTCATTTTTTTTATTTAACTTTGTCGCGTTGGCTTTCCCTCTCTCGTAAAGCCTATTTTGATTCCACTAACAAACTTTACAATGAATCTACGGAGACTTACCATTGCTCTCGCCTCCGCCGCCACTCTTCTTGTCCCGGCGACCGCATCGGCCGAATGGAATGACTCGATCCGTTACCACGGAGAAGTCGCGGCCGCCTTCGGAGGAGGCGATCATAACCCTTTCTGGCTCTCCGCCAATAAATACGGGCTTGCATCTGTCAATAAGAACAACGCCATGCTCCGGCTCGGCGCTTTTCACGACCTCGATAAAAACAAGCGTTTCTCCTGGGGCGCCGGTGTCGACCTTGCCGTGGCGGCAAACTATTCCCGGGTCTTTATTCCCCAACAGGTCTATGCCGAAGTGAAATACCGTTGCCTTAACGCCATGATCGGCAAAAAGGAGATTCCCGATGAAGTCGTCAATTCCGACCTTTCCTCGGGCGCCCTTACATATTCGGGCAATGCTGAGCCTATCCCGCAAATCAGAATCGGCATCTTCGACTATGCTGATTTCTGGGGGTGTAACGGTTGGTTTGCCGTCAAGGGCCATATCGCTTACGGCGCTTACGCCGACAACTGCTGGCTTAAAGATTGGGTAAATGTCAATGCCGGCGCGCCGGGCCAGTATGGCAACTATGCTTACACGCTCAACAACAAATATTGCTCACGCGCGATTTATTTCCGCGGTGGTAACGACAATAAATTCCCGCTCTCCGGCGAACTCGGCCTCGAAATGGCAACTCAGTTCGGAGGCACGTCCTACTATCTCGCCGACGTGACAAATCCCGAAACAGGCCAAACCGAACAGGTCCTTAAATCTCATAAACATCCCGAGTATCTGAAGGCCTGGTTGAAGGCCCTGATCCCGATGTCGGGGGGCGCCGACACTTCCTGGGGCGAACAGAACAATGTCGAGGGAAACTATCTCGGCAACTGGAGTTTCTCCCTGAAATGGAACGACCCCCGGGGTTGGATGGTCCGCATTTACTACCAGCATTTTTTCGAAGACCATTCAATGCTCTTCTTTGACTATCCCTGGAAGGATGGGCTCTATGGCGTCGAAGCGCGACTGCCGAAGAATCCCTTCGTATCGGAAATCGTCGGCGAACTCCTTTACACCCGCGACCAGTCCGGCCCCGTCTACTGGGATCACACTCCCTCGCTTGATGTCCAGATCTCGGAACGCGATAACTATTATAACCATTACATCTATAACGGCTGGCAGAATTTCGGGATGGGCATGGGAAACCCGCTCCTCATTTCCCCTATCTATAACGCCAACCACGCGATGTATTTCTATTCGACTCGCCTCGTGGCCTATCATCTCGGCTTTAAAGGAAACCCCACCCCTCAGATCGGTTACCGCGTGAAAGCAACCTATCTTGACTCCTGGGGCACATACGCTCATCCCTACCGCGAAATAAAGAAGAATTTCAGCCTCCTGGCAGAAGTGAAATGGCATCCCGCCCGTCTCAAGGGCTGGGAGGGAACTCTCTCATTCGGAATGGACGGAGGCTCGCTTATCGGACATTCTTACGGCGCGGCAATTTCAATTTCCAAGACCGGATGGCTATTCGCCCCCAAAAAGAAAAAGTAATCCTTAAGACTGACTATGATGAAAACGACATATCATAATTGTTTCCGGTCGCTCGGACTCCTCTTTTTTGCCGTTATGCTGATGCTCCTGCTATTCAGCGCGGGGGGTTGTCGCCGTTGGTCGCATCACGGCGATATCGACGGCCATTGGCAAATAACTTCCGTCGAACTCCTCGATGAGCAGGGTGAGATTACCGAAACACTCCATCCTCAGGATTATTATATTGCAATCGGACTCGAACTCCTCCAGCTCTATTATGAGAATACGGTCTGCACGGGCCGAATGTATGTCGACGGAAATATGCTCGAAGTCGACTTCTCGAAAGTAAGCAACAATCCTGTATGGCTGCGTGAAAACTGCGGCTTCATGGAGACTGTCGACAATTACAAAATTATTACCGCCAACTGCGATCATCTCGTGTTGCAGGGCTCTCACTCTCGAATATCAGGTAGAAGATGGTGAAACGTTGTCTGCTTCTCCTGCTCATTGCAGGATTGTCGGCTATTCTCGGAAAGAGCGCCGACACTTATGAGCCGCTCCCCCGCGAACTCGACGGTTCCATGATGATTTATGATTTCAAGGCGTGCGACCCCGTTGAAGAATGGCCCGACTCGCTTCATCCTTTCCACGCTCTCTATGTTGCCCGTCACGGGGCTCGCTTTCTTTCCTCGCCTAAGAAGGTGTCTAAGGTAGAGAAGGCTCTATATGAAGCCTCCACAAGCGGAAAAATCACCCCGAGGGGCACGGATTTCTGCGCTCTCCTCGCTGACATCGCGCGCGTTACCGACGGCAACTGGGGCGCACTCTCCCCCGTCGGCGTCGAGGAACAGCAGAGACTTGCGGAAACTCTCGTCGCCCTTTTCCCGGATATTAAAGAGGGAGAACGCTCTCTGTCGGCCTGCGCCACTTTCGTGCCCCGCGCCGTGATGACCATGTATCAGTTCTGCCACCGCCTGACCGACATTAACCGTCAGGTAGAAATCTCGACGTCGGAGGGACCGCGTTTCTCTCCGCTATTGTATTTCTTTGAAACCGATTCGGCTTACCGCACTTTCCGCGATAAGGGTGCAGCCTGGGAGGAACCCTATAAGAAATGCGTCGATGCAATCGTACCGACGGCCCCGGCCCGGCGTCTGCTCGGCGAGGACGCTTCTAACGACAACCGCCATCTCCGCGACCTCACTCTGGAAATCTACGATGTTATTCAGTCTAATCCGGCTGCCGGCCTCCCGCAGGCCACAACCCGCTGGATGACCGAAGAGGAGTATCGCGCCTGCTGGACAGCCGACAATTATCTCCATTATCTGAGGAACACGGTCAATCCCCTCTCTGACGCAGCCCGCGGGGCTGTCAGCGAGCTGGTCAATCGGATTTGCGCCGACGGAGACAACGCCGCGGAAAACCCGGACTCGGTCGGCGTGTTCAACGGATATTTCGGCCACGCCGAAACGCTTATGCCCCTTCTCAGCGTCCTGCGGATTCCCGGATGCCATGCAATGACACTCGACTGGAACGCCGTGGCCGATCAATGGAAGGTCCAGGATGTCGTGCCGCTGGGCGCAAACCTTCTCGTGGTAATGCTCCGCGCCGACTCCGGACGCGTCTACGCCGCCGTCAGACTCAACGGCAGGAATGTATCTCCCATCCCCGGTCGCCCCGCGATTCTGGAATGGAACGAACTCTCCCGTTTCTGGAAGTCAACCCTTGACCCCGTTTCTGCGTTATCCAATTAAAAGCCCGCTTTCCTCAAAGGAGGCGGCGGATTATTTAACCAAAACCTCTCTGATTATGGAAAACACAGCAAACAACTCTAATGGCGCTCTGCTCGATAAAGCTCTCGGGCAGCTTGCCGAAGATATGGAAAACCGCGAATTGGGCGCTATCATCTGGAATCTCGCCACAGCCGGATTTCATTACCTTCCCGAACTCTCGGTGCCGGGCAAGAATGGTGAGACAGAAACTATCCGCGTCACCGGTCTCCGTCTCGCCGACGGAAAGATTTTCGCGATAAAGGAGGGTCTGGAGGATGCCGACATTTCTAACTTCTATACGCCGGAGATTGATGTGCCGCCGGTTGTCGTCACGCTCACTCCCTCGATGGCCCGCGAAACTCTCGGCAACCCGGAAGGCAAACAAGGCTATTATACCGGGGGGACAACCGAGGAATGGCTCGCCATTGCCGATTGTTACTTCGAAGCACTCAATGAAGCCTGATGCCCGAATCCGGCTTAAAATGTTAAAAACCCGCCTGAGGCGAACAAATATCCCCTCAGGCGGGTTTTCTTGTAAAAGCGATACTTAAAAACTATCACCTTTTCGTAACCTTGATGGAGCGGGAATAAAGGCTTGAAGCCTGAATTCCCGCTTTCCTTATCTCCGGCATCCCCCGACCGCGCCGGGCCCTCGCCATTCTCCACTTTTTTTATTAACTTTGCAGCATGGCAGAAGATTTTGACATTCGCGACGGCCAGATGCGCCCCGAAGGGCCTGAGAAAGATATTGAACGCGCCCTGCGCCCATTGCGGTTCGACGATTTCAACGGACAGGATAAGATTATCGAAAACCTGCGCGTGTTCGTGCAGGCCGCCCGCATGCGCGGCGAATCGCTCGACCACACTCTTCTGCACGGTCCTCCGGGCCTCGGAAAAACCACCCTTTCAAATATCATAGCCAACGAACTGGGCGTTGGATTCAAAACCACCTCCGGACCCGTGCTCGACAAGCCCGGCGATCTTGCCGGCATCCTGATGTCGCTCGAACCTAATGATGTCCTGTTCATTGATGAAATCCACAGGCTTCATCCTGTCGTCGAGGAATATCTCTACTCGGCCATGGAGGATTACAGAATTGACATCCTCCTTGACAAGGGCCCCGGAGCAAAAAGCGTCCAGCTCACGATCTCCCCTTTCACGCTTGTCGGTGCGACCACACGTTCGGGGAATCTTACCGCTCCGCTCCGGGCCCGCTTCGGCATTAACTGCCACTTGGAATATTACGACCATCGGCTCCTCCAGACTATTATCATCCGGTCTGCGCGACTGCTCAACATCGGAATCGACAAAGATGCCGCTCTTGAAATCGCTCTCCGCAGCCGCGGCACGCCCCGCGTCGCCAACGCCCTGCTCCGCCGAGTCCGCGATTTTGCAATGGTGAAGGGCTCCGGTGCTATCGACATCGCTATCGCTCGCCACGCACTCGAAGCTCTCAACATCGACCGATATGGCCTCGATGAAATCGACAACCGGATTCTCCTCACAATCATAGATAAATTCAAGGGGGGCCCCGTCGGGCTCACTACAATCGGAACGGCTATCGGCGAAGATGCCGGCACTATCGAGGAGGTCTACGAACCTTTCCTGATCAAGGAGGGATTCCTGAAACGAACTCCTCGCGGAAGGGAAGTGACCGAACTGGCTTACTCTCATCTCGGCCGACGCGAAAATATCCGGCCGGGCAATCTTTTCGACAACATCTAACATCCTCCCCTTATGGCCGGAATAAAATCTTTAGCCAAAGACACTGCCGTCTATGGCCTCAGCTCTATCGTGGGCCGGTTTCTAAACTGGTGTCTCGTTCCTCTTTATGTCTGGATTTTCCCGACCGAGGAATATGGAATCGTCAGCTACCTTTATTCCTTTACGGCCGTGGCGCTCGTGATTCTCAACTACGGCATGGAGACCGGTTATTTCCGGTTTGCCAACAAGGAACCCGACCCGGAGAAGGTCTATTCCACCTCTCTTTTCTCCGTCGGGACCACTTCGCTGCTGTTTATCCTCATCCTGACCTTCCTTATCCGGCCTGTGTCGTCGGCCATCCTCCTGCCCCGCCATCCGCTATATGTCTGGCTGCTCGGAGTGACCGTGGCCATCGACGCCTTCTCCAACATTCCCTTCGCCTACCTCCGCTATCGAAACAAAGCGTTTCGCTTCGCCGGCATAAAGCTCCTCAATGTCGGAATCAATATCTCGCTCAACCTCCTGTTTCTGCTCGGTTGTCCGGCGCTGATGAAGTCTGCGCCCTCTCTCGTGAGCTGGTTCTATACTCCCTTAGGCGGGGCCTCGTTCGGCATCGGATGGATTTTCCTCGCGAATATCATCTCCTCTGTGGCGATCCTTCTAATGCTCCTGCCCGAACTGACAGGCATCCGCTGGCGCTTCGACGCAACGTTGCTCCGGAAGATGCTTCGATATTCCTGGCCCCTGCTCATCCTCGGAGTGGCCGGAATCTTAAGCCAGAATATGGGACAAATCATCATTCCTTACCTTTTTACAGGGCATGAGGAAGAGGCTCGCTCGATGGTCGGCATCTACGGAGCCAATATCAAGATCGCAATCGTGATGGTGATGTTCACGCAGGCTTTCCGTTATGCCTACGAACCCTTTATCTTCGCCCGGGCCAAGGGAGAGGGGGAAGACCGTCGGCAGGCCTACTGCGACGCGATGAAATATTTTGTCATCTTCGGGCTCTTCATCTTCCTCGGAGTCATGTATTTCCTTCCCGTGCTGAAATATTTCGTCTCGCCGGCCTACTGGCCCGGCCTAAGGATTGTGCCCATAATGATGGCGGCCGAACTCTGCTTCGGCGTCTTCTTCAACCTCTCGCTCTGGTATAAACTGACCGACCGGACCCAATGGGGAATGTATTTGTCGCTGATTTGTTTCCTCCTGATGTTCGGCCTTAATGTCTGGTTTGTCCGCGCAATCGGAATCCCAAACGGATATATCGGGTCTGCACTGGCCGCACTGGTCAGCTATTTCCTGGTGATGCTCCTCTCTTATTTCGTCGGGCGCCATTATTATCCGCTCCCATACGAAACGGGCAGGATGGGCCTGTATCTGCTTCTCGCCGCCATCCTCTACGCCCTCGGAGAATGGATCGGCAATATTGCGCCGATGTGGGCGGTTTACACGCTGCGCTCGCTCCTGCTCGGAATCTATCTCCTGATCGTCGCCCGATTTGAGAACGTGCCTCTGCTGACGCCGCTCGTCCGCCGCCTCTTCCGCTGATTATTCTTCCCGGTTCGGGTCGATGGCGAAATTAAGGAAGCTGTTGAACGCCCTGAGCGCTTTCATCCGCTCTATCACTTCATCCTCCATCCGGGCGCTGCAGACCGTCCGCTCCGTCAACGGACTGTACGCCGTGAAGTTTCGCGGACGAAGCAATTCAATATGCTCCCAGTCTTTGGGATATCCTTTGGGGGCGGTCTTCAGCAAATCCTCCCCCACTCTCTCAAAATACTTGCTGAACGTCGGGTCTTCGATAATTTCAAGATATTCCTCCACATTCTCGTAAATATCCTGACGCACTCTCTTCAGCATCGGCGCCTCGGGACACCATAAGCCTCCCGCCACAAGAGAGTTGCCGGGCTCAAGGTGAAGATAATATCCGGCGCCGGGGGCCTTCTTGCCGTAGGGGGGATTGATATAGATGCCGATATGATTCTTGTAGGGTGTCTTGTCGGCCGAAAAACGTGTGTCGCGATAAATCCGGTAAAGACAATCCGACGGGGTCAGACGCGTGGCCGACTCATCGAATTCAGAAATCCTGTTCAACAGCGACTGTGTCAGAGTCTCCACTTCATCCTTTACTCTCAGATAGCGATTCTTATTGGCCGCAAACCATTCCCTGTTATTGTTGGCGGTGAGATCCTTTAGGAATTCCAGAATCTCTCGAACGTCATAATCTGCTTTTTTCATACTTCTAAAACAATCCTCCTCTCAAAATTTCCACGCGGTTTCCGCGCTTTCCGAATGAAAAAAATGAAGGGCCGGAACTCCTGCTCCGACCCTCCATTCAGTCAAACCTTATGTGTAGCTAATCTACTTCTCCAAATTAATGTACCAATAACAAAAACTTCAATTATGAAAAATTCAATTTACAGCATTTCTCAACGCGGTTATCAAACTCAAAAAACATCGAAACTTTATTCGCCACACGTTTCACAACGCGTCCTCTTACAATTATGATACAAACTTTCTACTATGTCTTAATTGTCTTACTTCTTTGCATTAAGTCTAAGGCAATTGGCTGACATTGTCGCGGAATCCTTCGTGATGTCGAGCAATGTCGATTGATTTGGGAAAACGCTCCGCCGGGAGCATTTATTCTTTGGGATTATCCAACAGTCTTGTCGACTCAAGAATCGGAAGATTCGATTCGGTCGGCACATATATCACGGTCTTGTCATTCAGGTCGGACTGCTGGCGAACCCATAGATACTGGATGTAAGTCGGTGTGATGCTGCCGTTCTCTATCCGGATGGCTTCCGCCGCTCCTTTTGCACGTTCGACTTCTGCCTGCGCATTGAGCTTCTCCGCCTCAAGATTGGCCCGGGCCTCCTCTATCTTGATTTTTCTGTTCTGCTCCGCTTTTGCAAATTCGGCCTTCCCTTCCATCTCCTGAGACCAGACGTTGTACCACGGCCGGATGAACGCCATCGCCACTATCAATAGAACTATTCCCGACACACACCAGACTCCGGCCTTGACGATCTTCATCCGTAAATCCGGACTATTGTTAAACATCTGATTGTTGTTATACATAACTTTTCTATTTAAATGTTAATGTTCCTCTTTCCCGGGATAACGCTCCTCCTCCTGACTCGGCTGGCATAATTGGTCATCGCTTGACAACGGTCGGCCAATAT
>CAMWRW010000074.1 GCA_947176755.1 uncultured Porphyromonadaceae bacterium | reverse complement strand
CGCGAATGCAAAATTATAGCAAAAGTTCGCCCTTGTCAAGACCTTTCGTAAAAAAACTTCTTTTTTTTCTTTCTTATCCATCCAACTCGTTGATTATCTACTGAATCAATAAATGTTAAAATCTGTAATAATATATTAACAATATGTTTTAAAACATTCCATAGCCAGTTTGAACCCTCTTAAATTCTACATATCTTAAAAAAAAGGGAGCCAAAGCAGGGTTTCTGCAATGGCTCTTTAGTTCAGATATCGATTATATTCCGGAATTTCATTAGAACTGAAAATAAATGAATGGTGCGACTTCTTCAGACATATAAGTAATCACCAGCTGCACGACTGCGAGAAAACAAATCAGTTTTACTATCCACGGAGACTTAACAAACAGCACTTGACATTTATCGGCTATAGATTGCGGAATGAAATGCAGCACTATGATAACAATCATCATCACGCACCATTCAAGACGGACTTCAAAGAATTGGGGAATTTGATTCCAATCCCAGTTCACAAATATATTATTTATAATAAGCACTGAATCTTCGAACGACTCCGCGCGAAAGAATACCCATAATAAAGAGACGTAAATAAAGGTGATTAACCAAGAAACGAAAATTGTGAACCAGTTATCTTTGACAAGTTTTAAAATCGGCGAACAAGCTTTATGAATGGCGAGTCCAACCCCATGCATAGCTCCCCAGAAAATAAATTTCCAAGCCGCCCCATGCCATAGACCTCCAATTAACATTGTAAGGAAGTTATTCACATAGGTGCGGATTGTTCCTTTACGATTTCCTCCCAGGGGGATATATACATAGTCTCTGAGCCAAGAGGACAAAGAAATATGCCATCTTCTCCAGAATTCGGTCAGATTTTTACTTTGATATGGAGAATCGAAATTAAGACCCAGTTTAAATCCCATGATAAGAGCAAGACCAATTGCCATATCGGAATATCCTGAGAAATCGCAATATATTTGCATCGTGTAACCAAGCACCCCCATCAGCGCCTGCACTCCGGTATAAAGCGTCGGATCATTGAATATCAAGTCATTATATTGCGATATATAATCTGCGATAACGGCCTTCTTTATAATACCTACGATTATGAGCCAAAGTCCTCCCCAGATGTCATTGCCGGAAGCCTTTCTGTTTTTCTCAATCTGAGGGATAAAATAATCTGCGCGTACAATAGGGCCTGCAACGAGCGCAGGAAAAAATGATAGGAAGAAAATATATTCGAGCCACGTTCGTGTCGGTCGAATGCGCTTCTTATAGACGTCGACCACATAGCTTATTGACTGGAACGTATAGAACGAAATACCGACCGGGAGGATAATATCAAGGGGCTGGAAGTTTCCCTTTACCATAGCATTCCAATTCCATAGGAAGAAGTTGGCATATTTAAAGTAGCCCAGAATAGAAAGAGAGATAATGATTGAACACCACATTAGAGTTAATCGGGTCTTCTTATTCTTGGACCATGCTATGATTCTTGAGAGGGACCAGTCGATAAGGGAGGTGCCAATCAACATCAGGAAAAAGAGGCCGCTTGATTTATAGTAAAAGTAAAGGGAGAATGCCACGACAAAAAGCAGCATTCTCATCCGATTCTTCTTTACCAATACATAAATTGGAAGGAAGATAAGAAACAGCAACCAGAAAAACCCGCTTGAAAAGAGCATCGGGGCCTTCGGATCGTAAAGAAACATACGGGCCACGTTTCCCGCAAGCGTATCAAAGTTGGAGGATAAAGTGTCCCAGATCAGTTTGAAATCCACGGAAGTGTTGATATTAATTAAAAACCTGGTGATAATTAATTTGCGAGCCGGTTTATTTATTGAGAGCCTTGAGGAAGACGATGTTGGGGTTCGCTTTTCCGATTGAATCGGAAGGAGAATCCATTACAATCGGATGAGATGATTTCGGCATCCATCGAGCAACACTGTCAATCCATTTTGCGGAACTCTCACGCGTCGGGTGAATTTTATCAGCCTTTCTATCAAAGTGCATCCCGGCGGACCGGAAAAAGCGTTTGTGGCCGCACTCCCTTTCTAGCATATCGTTAATTCCGCTGTCTTCCTTCCAGTTAGGGGGACCTATCCAGACAAATGGAATCGTGTCGATCATTTCAATGATACGATTGACAAACTTCACACGAGTACCTGGATTTTTCAGATATAATTCGTTACTCCCGAGAGAAACAAAAATCTGTGTAGGCCGATACTTGCGAATAAAATAAAGCAGCGTATCGGAATCTGCCCAAATCTTCGTATTGCTTGAATCCCAATTCACGGAATGAATCTCATGCCCATTTTGCCGAGCATATTGCGCAAGTCTCAATGCCAAATTAAAAGTCATTGAATCGCCGAATATGAAAATGGATTGCGGCAGAGAGTCAACCGCGACCTTTTTTTCATTTATAGAAACTGCTGATTCATCCAAAACTTCATTTGAATTTGTGAAGTCAAGAGAATCGGATGGGCTCAACTCTGTCAAAAGATGCTCACGGAAAGGTGCTTTTTTAACAGTATAATTACCGATTTGGATATCATCTCCGAATGCCACTATCAATATTGTCACCAAGGCGAATGCAAGAAGCAGCCATAGTGAGCCATAATTTGATTTCATTAGTTGTAGAAGTTACAGGGAAATCAACTAATAGTCATCTCCCGAAAAACGGCTACAAAATTACCACAAAGTGTCGTAATTTCAAACGAATGTAATAAAACAATTGAATACTTTCAAACAAGAGGCATTCAATTTCAGTCAAACTCAACCACGGTTATCCCGGCCCCTCCGAAGCGAATATCCTCATCTTCGAAGTGAGAGACGGCAGTATTTGCTTTTAATTGCTGTCTTATCAACGTCTTAAGAATTCCGTGACCCGTACCATGGAGAATTCGAACCTTTCCGGCCCCGAATTGGATTGCATCATCCAAGAAATAAGTGACCGCTTGCAGAGCTTCGTCAGCACGCATGCCTCTGACGTCGATTTCATTCCGAAAATTCAGCTGTCGATCACGGCTCTGATTGTAGGTTTCCGAAGAGAATCCGATTCCGGAAGTCAGGGCCGATGATTTCGGCCGGGAAGTCGGTTTTAATCTTGACAGTGGCACGAAAGTCCGCAAAGCGCCGAAAACAACTTCAGCTTTTTTCCCCTCCAGCGAATTAATCTGTCCGACAGACTTTCCATCGTCAAGAACAACATAATCTCCGACGGAAAGAGATTTCTTCTGCTCTGCTGGGGCCGACTTTGCCGGCTCTGCAGGAGAGTGGGAATTCTTTTTACGCTTATTTCGCTCACGCAAAGGGTTGAGGCGTTTGTCAAGAGTCGTTTCGTCCTTGATATCAGCTTCGTTATTTTCCTTTGCAAATGATGTGAGTTCCTTACGGAGTTCCTTTGTCCGTTCTTTTTCCGCTTGCGCGTTACGGATTTCAAGAATCGTACGCTCTATTTTTGCATTTGCCTGTTTTAATATTTCTGCAGCTTCGCGCCTTGCCTCAAGAATTATCTCTTTCCGCTGACTCTTAAGGTCTCCGGCTATTGAATCATACTTATCAAGAAGGCGATCAATTTTGGCTTCCTTTTCACGAATATTCATTCTCTTCGAGGCCCAATATCTGCGGTCGCGAGAGATATCGGAAAGGTATTTATCAAGATTGACATATTCACTTCCAACAATTTCCTTAGCATTATCAATCACATCCTTGGGCAAACCCATCTTGTGGGCAATATCAAGTGCGAAAGAACTGCCGGGAGTTCCAACGGATAACTGAAATGTCGGCTCCAGATGCTGTCGATCGTAGAGCATTGCTCCATTAATCAATCCTTCAGTTGTCTCCGCGAAAGTCTTGAGATTATGAAAATGAGTTGTCACGATCCCCATCGCCCCCTTCATGGCCAACGACATGAGAATAGATTGCGCGATCGCGCCTCCAATTTGAGGCTCAGTTCCAGACCCCATTTCATCGGCTAAAAAGAGAGTCTTTTTGTCGGCAGTCCGAAGGAGCATCTTCATATTGCGGAGATGAGAGGAGTAAGTACTGAGGTCATTCTCGATCGATTGCTCATCGCCTATATCTATAAACAAATTCCTGAATATGCCGCAATGGGAGTTCTCATACAAAGTTGGAAGCATCCCGCATTGAAGCATATACTGAACTATTGCCACAGTCTTTAGCGTGACTGATTTTCCTCCAGCGTTAGGCCCTGATATCACAAGGATTCGGTTTACCGGAGTCAGAGTCAAAGACATAGGAACGACTTCCCTACCCTGCTCTCTTAACTTTAATAACAAGCCGGGATGCACCGCGTGGTACCATTCCAACTCCGGAGCTCTTTCCAACACCGGGACACGACCATCTGTGTCGACGGCGAATTTTGCCTTTGCCCTGACAAAATCAAGAAATCCCAAGACCTTTGAGCTTTTCAGAATCTCATGCGTAAAAGGCCTTATCTGATCTGCAAGGCCGGTAAGGATAGCTATAATTTCGCGCTTTTCATCCATTTCGAGTTCGCGAATCCTATTTGAAGCCTCGACAACTTCTGCGGGTTCGATAAATACGGTCTTTCCCGTTGAAGATTCATCATGAACTATTCCGGAGATTTCCCTTTTCTTGCCGGCACTGACAGGCACCACCAATCTGCCATCACGCACGGAAGGCGTGGCATCTTTTTCAATGATTCCGCGTGCAGACGCTTGGTCAATCACTTTGCGGATTGCACGTTGGACTGAACCCTGGGCCTGCCTAATCCGGGAACGGATGTCTGCCAGAAGAGGAGAGGCAGAATCCTTGACTTCTCCAAACTTATCAATCACTCTTGAAATGGCAACAATCAACTCCGGGAAAGTCTCCAACTCTACGGCATCTTTGGAAAGCTCCGGATATGTTTCCCGTCCCTGCTCGTCATTCTCTGATTTACTGAAGAATTTTTCCACCTCTGCAAATGAACTCAGTTCATTCATGAGGCGAAGCAGGCTTTCGGGTTCCAGAAAAGATCCGTTGGCATTAAGCTCCCCTAAAAAAGCCGCAACATCATTTCCTGCGACAGAAGGAAAGGGAACAGAGGATTCTATCACCGATTTCATTTCAGCGACGGCACCGATCTTATGATTCACATCATTAAAATCAATGCAGAAAGTCATTTTATCGACATAGGACTTTCCAATTCTATTATTGCAATAATCTACAAGACGGGTTCTAATAGAGGTAAACCCAATCTTGGCTTCAAAATCTTCGGGATATATCATAAATAAGATAACGCCCGTAGCAATTTAAAATTGCACGAACGTAAACATTAATAGGAGCAAAAAAATTAAACCGGAATAGCGAGAAGAGGAAGGTCTCGTTCAAACAGACATTTATGGGCAAGAGAGGGTTTGAAAATTCTTCTGAACACATTTGTCCGCTTATTTGGGACAATCATCAAATCGACTTTCTTTGAATGTACGAATTTGTCTAATGATTGTTTGAATGCCTTTTCATCAAGGATGTGACATTCAAATTTGGCGAGAGGGAAGACTGAGGCAAAATAAGCTCTCAAATCATTTAGTTTTTTCACAGCAGCCGACGATTTAGGACGATCAACAACAGGAACCATGTAGACTGTGCAATCGGGGAAATCAAACGTCTGCATGACTGCTTGCATGGCAACCAGATCAGAACGGTCAAGCGAACAAGCAAGCAGAACCCTTTTCAATTCCATTCCGGCCTCAGGCTTTATGTCCTCAGGCACTGTCAAGACAGGCACGCGACAAGTGTCAATCACCTCGGCGGCCACACTTCCAATAAGGTCCTCCCCTTTCTTATTAAATCCGCGAGTCGCCATAACGACGAGCATAGGCATATTGCGTTTGCAATATGCTTGAATAACTTCTTCAGCAACTCCATCGGCCACAATTGATGAGAAAGAAACCGACGGGATATGTCCATCAACCTGTTCGCGACGAATTTCAGCCTTGAAGCGGTTCATTTGAGACTCGGCAATTTGACGGATATCTGCTGAGTCTTCTGCGGCAACCAGAGCATCCTCCTCTCCATTGATATTTCCGAAGGGTGCGACAGCATTCGGAATTGGCGGAGTATAATATGCATGAAGAAGAACGGGACGGATGTTGAGAAGCATAGCGAGCCTGAATCCGGCCGAGACAGCAATCGAGGAAGAAGGAGAAAAATCGACGGGTATGAGCAGATTTCCGCTCACACCCGCCATTTTCATATCAAGTTGCGATAAAGAGAGCGTTTCTCCGCTTTCCATGAGCTTAAGAGCCAGAGAGAGTTTGCCAGCGGGGACATTTACTCGAAACAGATCGCAATCGTCAGTCTGAGTAATCTTCAGCACTTCGAGTTCCACCTCCACACCATGGCACTCCAGAATCCCCTGCAACGCTTCGGCGCGCTCGCGGGAATGAATCACCAATGTTATCTTATCGTTCATTGTCATAATATTTCCAGATAAGGGGGAGGGCGGAGAAAAGTAGAAGATTATGAAAAACCCTTATTTATTGTTTTCCTCTTCGAGGATTTTCACGGCCATGTCATAGATGGTCGTATCATCGAGCACAACAATTCCACCGTCAGGACCCGGTTCTATATGCAATCCGGCGTTCTTTCCGAACTGATAGTTTACACCGCCAAAATAGTTGCGCACTGTCTGAACGGTTACATTGAGTTCATCGGCGATACGGTGAGTTGCGCCATCGGGCAGACTGTCTTTGAGTCGGCGAAGTTCGTTGAATGTGATCGTCTTGCTCATAATTTTTGCTTTTATTGATTATTACTTGTTTCTTTTGTGAGGTCGAAGCAAGTCCTCAAGCCTATTTGCCGGAGGATTCTCTTTCCATCGTAAAATTAACACTTATTTTTTTAGCAGCAAAGAATTGGGGACGCATTTTATTATGTTATACAACATAAAAAGCCACATTCATTTCTTTTCGCTCCGTAGCCACTTGTCATTACGTACGGGTTCAAAGTCTTCGTCTTTGATCCACCCGACGTAATTACTGTTGAGTCTCACTTTATACCAGACTATGGAATCAGCATTCTCATCCTCCTTATCCAGTATGGTCATTAGCGTGCCGCGGGTCAGAGAAGCCGTTGAAGCTTTTGCCGTTGAATATGGTTCTGTTTTAAGCCCTACTTTGTAAGCGATCACCACTCCTGTACGAGCCTTTGCCATTTCTGCTGATCCCATGAAAGCAAAAATCAGGAAAATGACTGTCAGCCCAAAGAGACCGAGACCTCCGAAGAAACCTATTTTTCTGATTAATGTCGATGATGAGAAAATATAGAGCGCAATAGCAATTATCAAAAGAACGAAACAGACCGCTCCCCAGACTGCCCATGTATCGGAAAGATGTTTCTCTGTGATGAACATTCTGACACTGGAAAAGAACGAAGGAGAATCCATGTCAACAGACTGTTTCTTTCCTTTAATCTCCGTTATGTTGTTAGCCCGGACTTTCGACTGGACGTAACTGATGTTATGCTTCACTTCCTTATTCGAAGGGTCCATAAGGAGCGAACGGTTATAGCAAAGCATCGCATGGCCATAATCGCCAAGTTTCGCATAACAATTCCCAAGGTTAGCCAACGAGGCAGAAGAAAAGCCCTTTGTTTGACCAATTTCCGAGAGGAGCTCGGCAGCTGCAGTATAGTTTCCGGAAACGTATAAGGAATCAGCCGTTACAATATTGGAAGCGGCGTAACAATTTACAGCAGCCAGAATGCCTAAGATATAAATTACGATTCTTTTCATTTCGACTTCAAGCGTTTGAATTCATTTTCAAAGGAATTGATTACCGAAATTGCTTTCTCATAGAGAACTTTCATGCCAAATTCAGATTCGGAGGAAGAATATTTGCTGAATTCGACTTCATCAAGCAATTCAACAAATGAATCTATATCTCCGGCAGGAATACCTCTATCATTCAACACCTGACGGATATTGTCGCGAAGCAGTTCCGATGTAGGCATTTTCAATTTATCGGCTATGTATCCCCAAAGGGCCTTTAAAAGTTCTGTGTCGAAAGCCTCCTTATCATTCCGAGACATTGCGGAATGAGCTCTGCGAAGGCGACGCTTCGCCAGTTTATCAGCCCGCCTGCTGTTGAATGCCTGCATATCTGCATGAGTGGCAGCATAGCGGCGATAAGTAATAACTGCAATCAGAAGCAGAATAGACGGAATGATATAAATCAGCCAATAAACCCAACGAGTCACCAAAGGTTGCATTGACTGACTCAACTGTTTCTCGTCAAATACCTGCCAGTCGGATTCAAAATGCAAAGGTTTTCCTGCAAGAGCTTCAGACGTAGTTTTTCCTTTGCCAACAGTGATTTTATATCCTTTCGCTACGCTTGATTCATATTTTCCTGAGGCGGGATTGAAGTAGGTGATTCTCACTTCGGGAATTTGATAGTCACCCTCTTCAAGAGGAACAAATGAATAGTCAAAAGTCACCATTCCGGAAACATTCGAGGACCCGACCGACACATTCTGCTTCGACTGTGGACTATAAACTTCAAGTTCTGAAGGATATAGGGCCTGAAGATCCGGCATCTGCACATACTTCAGATTTCCCGTGCCTTTAATCTTGTAGACAATCGAAGCCGCCTGATTAGATTTAAAATCCTTAGCATTAAGGTCGGATTCAATTGAAAATGAGCCAACTCCACCACAAAAATCAGCAGGACGAGGAGACGGTAGGGATTTGACTGACACCACGAGATCGTTTGGCGTGACATTGAGTTGCAACGGTGTCGTGTAGGACATATTTCCCCAGAAGGAGTCATGGAAATATTCCCTGCGGTCGACTGAAACGGTATATGTGTTCCCCGTGACCTTTAATTGCCCTGTCATTTGAGGGAAAATGATATAACGTGCGATTATTGCAGTCGCATACGTTTTCCCCTGATATGTTTCATAACTCAGAGAGTTTGAAATATCCTTTGACTCCTCGACGACAAATCCATCAAACTTAGGGGCTGCTGTTGCCCCAATAAATTTGATTGCATCGTATGTCGTGTAAAGTTTTACTGTATATACAAGCGCCTCTTGCTCGAATACATTTGCCTTCGAGACATTCGCACGCAAGAAGAGATTCTGATCGCCCTTACCTATATTTTGAGGTTTATCAGAATCCTGACGACGTGAGTCGCCCTGTTGCGAGGCTCCTTGCCCTGCATTGCTCCCGGCAGAAGCAGCGTTTGAGGCTTTTCCAATCGTATAAGTAACCGTATTGCTCTTTTCACCTCCGACAGAAACGGGACCGAATGTAAAGGTACCTTCTGTTTTGGCTTTCAGAGTTGCCGTGTAAGTATAACTAAAAGTCTGAGAAACTTTGCCGTTCACACTCGAATAAGAGGAAGACTGCCCCGTGCGGTCGAAATATAGAAGCGTCGCACCCGGCACATTCGAAGGACGCTCAGGCTGGACATCCGAATCCACCACTTCGTATGAGATATAAAAGCTCTGGCCGACTTCAATCGAACGGCTGCCCCGCGGCATCTGAACTCTCAGACGAACGGAAGCAGAAAAGAGAGGTACGGTCACAGTGGAAATCAGAAATGATGCTACCGCGATTCTCTTCAAAAAGCTATTCATATACATTATGGGATTTATTATTTCAATCGTTATTCAAAGGATAATGGGAACCATCACACATCGATTGCATCCCGGTAAACAGTTGATGATTTCACATCTATCACAACCGGATCAGAAGAAACCGATAAATATTTCCCGGAGGAAGGGTCAAAGAAGTCAAATTGAACAGTCCCGATTTCTGCCTTATTCCTTGCTGACGGAATGATACAACATTCAAGTTTCAACACCGTAATCAACTTTCCATCCTTCCAATATTCATTACGGGTTTCGGAAACTGATTTAAGTCTGACACCATCCCGAAACGCATTTTCGTAATTCGGCAGACATTCCTTAGGAATTGAACCTTCACCTTGCACGGTGATCGTGACCACAGCCTCCTCATCAAACACGACCGGAGCACTCTGAATATCCACGCTTACTTTGAAGTCTCCGACCGCTCCTGAAAAGCCATCCCGGGATTTAGGAGAGGGTAATGGATTCACTTTTATCTTAGTCTTAGGCGCTTCGAGATTGATAAAGTCAGTTTTCACAATCTGACGACCGAAGAAATCATAACTATCAGGGTCCGGTTCGAGACATTCTATGCGATATTCCCCTCCTGACAATGTATAGCTGTCAGCCTTGTCAAATGAAACAATAAAGGAATAAATAGGAGTGCCCTCATAAACCACCCCTCCAAACTCCTTCTTCACTTTGATCCCGTCAGAGGGTCTAACCCTTACAGATGAAAATTCTCCGGAGGAAAGACCTATCGGAGAAATTTCACCGATTCTGTTGAGTATTTCTCCGGAAGAATACAACATGACCGTTACAGGAACATGCTCGAACTGATAAAATTTTTTATCAGGAATCTCAACCTTAATCATAACATTCGCAGCCGCATTGAATGAGGAGAAAGCCCCAATAGAGCATGCGACAGTTAAGATCCCGTTAATCACAGTTCGGTTCATATACGATGCGTCTTTCAAACTGTTTACCATCTCCGGACATTTCTTCCGCCGGCGACCGACTTGTCTCCTTTAGAGGCCCTGTTTACTTTAGCTCTTGTAGCATTTTCCTTGTTATCTACGGCCTGTAGAATCTGGGAAGCCGTCTGCTCACTAATATCCTTATCTTTCCTCTGATCCTGCTGATCCTGATTCTGCTCATCCTGATTCTGCTGCTGATCCTTGTTCTGATCTTGCTGATCCTGCTGCTGATCCTTGTTCTGA
>CAMWRW010000073.1 GCA_947176755.1 uncultured Porphyromonadaceae bacterium | reverse complement strand
CGCCTGGCGCTGCGGGGCGGTGTGGGGGGGTTGTCTTCCCGCACCCAAAAAAACACCCTCCTCCCGCTCCTCCCTGGGGGGTCTCCGGCTTCTCGGTTATAAAAGAGGAGAGAAAAGAAAGCGAAATCGAGAATAAGGAAAATAAAATATGTTATAAAACATAGTTTAAAATCATAAATTAGTAAGAAAAGAATAAAAAGAGGAATAAGTGCTTAAAAAAAGCGAACAAGCACTTGACATAATAAAAAAATATAGTAATTTTGCGTACAGAACTAACCGTCTGCGGGAATGACGAGCCCGGGCGGAATGACTTCGATAGAAAAACCCTGCGCGGCAGCCAGCCGGACAGAAAAAGCATAACAAAAACCTAAATAACTCAAAACCAAACAAAAAATTTAGAACGATTATGGAATCTCAGAAACCCATGGCTCCCAAGCCTGCAGCTCCCTCCGTTAAGAAAGAGGAAAAGATCAGCAACGTGCGCGGTATCCGCAACGCCTTCCTGGTGATTATCGCCTGTGCCGTAGCGGCCGTATGTATCTTCCTTTTCGGAATGGGTGCCCCCGGCAACTTTGAAGGAAACGATCCCGCCGGACATCCTCTGAACCTCGCCGGTACGGTTTACAAAGGTGGCTTCATCGTGCCTATCCTGATGACCCTTCTTCTCACGGTAATCGTGCTTTCGATCGAGCGTTGGATTGCAATCAGCTCAGCATCCGGCAAGGGCAACACCTCCAAATTTGTCGCTGACATCAAGGCTGACCTCGCCAAGAACGACATCGACGCAGCCATGAAGCGTTGCAAGCAGCAGAAAGGTTCAGTAGCATCAGTGGTTTACAACACGCTCGTTCGCTACAAAGAGATGGATGCCAACACGACGCTTAGCAAAGAGCAGAAGCTGACCACACTCCGCAACGAAGTAGAAGAAGCCACCGCACTCGAAATGCCGAGCCTGTCTCAGAACCTCCCCATCCTCGCAACCCTCACCACCCTTGGTACACTCGTCGGACTTCTCGGAACCGTTATGGGTATGATCAAGTCGTTCCAGGCACTTGCATCCTCCGGTTCACCTGACTCTACCGAGCTTTCTACCGGTATCTCTGAGGCACTTGTGAACACGGCCTTCGGTATCGCAACCGGTGCGTTCGCCGTAATCTCCTACAACTTCTTCACCAACAAGATCGACAACCTCACCTACGCTATCGACGAAATCGGTTTCTCCATCGTAGCAACATTTGCCGCCACCCACAAGTAAAAATTGTGACGGAGAAAAAAGAAACAACAACCGATTAAAAGAGAATAGCAAAAATGGGAAGAGTAAAAATAGCCAAGAAAAGCACATTCATCGACATGACGGCGATGAGTGATGTGACAGTGCTCTTGCTTACCTTCTTCATGCTGACCTCGACCTTCCTTTCGAAAGAGCCGGCAACGGTGATTACTCCCCCGTCCGTATCGACGGAAAAGGTTCAGGAGACCAACTACGTACAGGTACTCGTGAATCCGGAGGGAAAGATCTGGCTGACGATGAACAATGACACATCGTCGAACTGGAGTAACGAGAAGATGCGCATGGCGCTTCTCGACAAAGTAAGCGAGATCTACAACGAGCAGCATAAGAACAAGCCGGTGAATTTCACGCCGGAGCAGAAATACGCTTTCAGCAAGCTTGGAGCGTTCGGAGTTCCCTTGTCGCAGATGGGAGAATTCCTGAATCTGGCCAACCAGCCTGAAGGACAGACGAAGATGGACAAGTGGCTCGAAGGCGACGACGGGAATCCGGCCCACATCACGGGCATACCGGTGACCTGGAATCAGAACGAGCAGCAGCCCAACGAATTCCAGATGTGGATGAAGGCTCTCCGCCAGACGGAGAACACCAACCTTGCCGACAAGATCAAGGATGGCTCCGGAGTGGCGATCAAGGCCGACCAGAACACATCGTTTGAGACGATCCACATGGTAATGGATAATCTTCAGACGATCCACATGAACAAGTTTACGTTATTGACCGCTCTGAAGGGCGCAGAAGAATAAGACAATGGCAGAAGTTCAACAACAAGATACTGGCGGCAAGAAGAAAGGCCACCAGAAGAAGATGCAGATCCGCGTGGATTTCACGCCGATGGTCGACATGAACATGTTGCTTATCACATTCTTCATGCTCTGTACGACAATGATCAAATCGCAGACACTGACAATAGCGTTGCCTTCGAATGAGAAGGTGCAGAACGAAGAGAACATGAGTCAGGCATCGGCCGACGACGCCGTGACGATCATTCTTGACGCGAAGCGCAAAACCGGCTCACTTGATGTCGACACTGTTAATGGAGCTGTTGTACCGGTTGTATACTATTACTTCGGCAAGCCGGGTGGAGACGCAGGTCTCGGCACGACTCCCGAATCAGTAGCAGCCAACAACAACCTCCAGGAATCCGAATTCCTTGCAAACGATGAAAAGACCGGAAAGTCGCGTGGTATCCGCGAGATTATCCAGCAGCGTAACAAGGAAGTTCTCACGGAGATTAACAAGCTGAAAGAGAAATACGCCAATGGCGGATTCGGTTCACTTGAGACGAAGGAAGGCCGTGAAAAAGCACAGGCCGCCTACGACGAGGCAGCTTCGAAGATCCGTAAGGATGAGAATCTGAAGAAACCGGTGATCATCATCAAGTCTACGCCCCAGGCCTCCTTCGGATCGCTTGTGTCGGTGCTCGACGAGATGCAGATCAACTCGATTTCCAAATATCAGATCGACAACATGACAAAGACCGACTCTGTCATGGTGATAGATTATCAGAACCGTCATCATAAGTAATGTTGGATTTATTAACCTTTAAAGCAGACGTAAGAAATGGCTAAAAGAAATGTAGATCTGACATCCCAGGAATGGCGCGATATAGTCTTTGCCGACAAGAATAAAGAGTTCGGTGCGTATCAGCTCCGCAAAAACAGCGACAAGCGTCACAACATGGCGATGCTGTATATGCTGATTGGTCTTGTGGTGGTGTTCTTCCTGATCATCGGTTACTCCAAATGGAGCGACTACAAAGAGGAGCAGAACGCGATCGCCCTTCAAGAGCAGCGTGAGAAGATGCTTGCCGCCCAGCTTGCCCAGCAGGAAGAGGAGACTCAGCCTGACGAGCCTGAGGTAGAGGAGCAGAAATTTGAACAGCCGGAAGTGACCGTGCCCGAAGAAGTGCTTGCCACAGTGCAGGTGACTCAGATTGCCATCGTGGACGCCGACAAGGTGAAGAACGAGGTGATGGACATGGACGCACAGAAGGAAGACAACACGGCCCGTGGTGTCGTAACCCAGGAGGGTAACGACGACGCCGACAAGTTCCAGGCCGTACAGGAGCAGGTTGTTGTAAAGGAGCCCGAGCCTGAGAAGCCGAAAGAGGAAGAAATCTTCGTTGCCGTAGAGCAGCAGGCAGAATTCCCCGGCGGCCAGGCAGCCATGATGAAATGGCTTTCCAACAACGTCCGTTATCCGGAGTCCGCACAGCAGAACGACATCCAGGGCCGCGTGGTCGTGAAGTTCGTCGTTGAGAAGGATGGTTCGATTGGCCACGCCACGATTGTGAAAGGCGTTGACCGCGACCTCGACCGCGAAGCGCTCCGCGTTGTCAGCAAGATGCCGAAATGGCAGCCCGGTAAAAACAACGGTGTGCCCGTGCGAAGCTACTTCAACCTTCCCGTTGTATTCCGTCTTCAGACACAATAATTGAAGATTCCATATCATGAGAAGAAGGGCGATGCGAAAGCATCGCTCTTCTTTATTTTATATTCGTTTGTTAAGGGAGGGCTTAAACCAATTGGCGGGAGAATTGTTAAAAAATTAAAAGCATAACAATTAAAACGAAAAGGAAATGAGCACCAATTTTGATCCCCGCAGTCAGCAGCCCAAAGGGGCGCGTCTCGCATTCGGCATTATAATGATACTTGTATATTTCACTGTCGGCTTCCTCTTCTTCTTCGACTTCTTTCAGATTGACAGTCCGGCCGTGAACTATGTTGTCGGAGGCCTTCTCTGTCTTTACGGCATCTGGCGAGCATATCGCCTTTACAAAGGGCTCAACTGATTCCCGGAAATATACGGCTCCTGCTGAGTCCCCACGATTCGGGCAACGATCTCAGAGGAATGAAAGTCTTCAAAATTAAACAGAGAATTTATGAAAAAGCAATGGATTCAATATGGAGTCATGGGTCTCGCGTTGCTCGCCGGGGCCGTCGGAGCCTCTACCCTATCCTCCTGCACGAAGATAAAGAAAGGGGAATATGCCAAAGGCTCGGCCACAATCTTTTGTGACGACGGATTCCGCAACGCCCTCTCCGAAGAAATCGAAGTATTTGAATACTCCTATCCCGGATCGTCGATAATCCCCTTCTATGTCAGCGAACAGGAAGCGCTCGACACGCTCCTCTCCGACAACACCCAGGCGATTATCGTGACCAAAGAGCTCACGAAAGAGCAGAAGGACTACATGAAGAAGAAACACAAACGTGTGGTCCGTCAGCACTGTATCGCAGTAGATGCCGTTGCCCTGATCACGAACAAGGATAACAACGTGACCTCGCTCAGTATGGCAGAGATCGGAGATATACTCAACGGGAAAGTGACACGCTGGAGTCAGCTTGCAGGCAACGACACGACGGCGATCCGCATCGTTTTCGACAACCCCGGATCATCGACCGTTAGCTACATGCGCGACACGTTCTTGCCCGAGGGAAAGAAAATATCAGACAATCCCAACGCCTACGCCCAGAAAAACAACGCCGCCGTGTTTGACGTCGTGAAGAAAGACAAGTCTGCCCTCGGCATCATCTCGGTGAGCTGGCTCGGCGACGACCTGAGCCTCGCCAAGCAAGTTCCGGTTGACCAACGCTATGAGGATTATAAGAACGGGACCGACACCGTGGCGACGAATCTCACCACCGAGGTCAACATCGTAAAGGTCAGCAACCCGACGGAGGATAACGACTTCAACCCGATCGCCTACAAGCCCTATCAGGTCTACATCAACTCCGGCGAATATCCCCTGTTCCGGAAAGTGTATATGATTTCGACAGCCTCCAACTCGACCGTCCTTCACAGCTTCTACACATTCGTCACCTCCTTTGCCGGACAGAAGATACTGACAAAAACCGGCATACTGCCCTACAAGGTAAGCGCCCGAGTCGTAGAACTCAAATAAAGACGCCGGAGCAAACAATGTTAATAAACAAACACAATAAAACGCCTTGAAACGGCGTAATAATAAAAGCCGTCAAGGGGACGTGTCATCCGACGCGTCCCTCTTGCGGGAAAAACTAAAAACGAAAAACCAAAATAATTCCGAACATACAATGAATTTCAAGAAATTTGCAGCACTCTGCATGGCATGCGCCGCGTTGACGGCGACAGCGCAGACGCATCAGGAAGGAGCGGAATACTACAAGGCCGACCAGATTGAAAACGCGAAGGACCTTCTTCTCCGCAGCCTCAACAATCCCCAGACCGACAAATCCGTCAGCGACTATTACCTCGGACTGATAGCCATTCAGGAGGGCGACAAGGCCGCCGCGGCTAAATATTTCTCCGAGGGTGTGGCAGCAAATCCGGATAACGGCTACAACTATGTCGGCCAGGGAGAGCTGAAACTGATGGCTGGCGACGCCAAGGGAGCTGAAGCCGACTTCAAGACGGCGGAAAAACTCGCCAAGAAAGACGCCGGCATCTCCATCGCTATTGCCCGCGCCTACGACCGCGTTGATCCTCTCGTCTACGAGAAGCAGATTGCAAAGGCCGTAGAGAAAGCACGCAAGACCAACATGCAGCATCCCGACATCTACCTCTTCGAGGGCGACGTTCTCCGCGCTCAGAAAGATTGGGGAGGTGCAGCCGGAAAATATGAGATGGCCGCCAACTACGACAACAACGCCACTCAGGCCTACGTGAAATATGCAAATCTTTTCACGATGGTCAACCCCGACTTCGCAATCAAGATGCTCCAGAATCTTCTGCAGGTGAACCCCAATTCCGCACTTGGCCAGCGCGAGCTTGCCAACGCATACTATAACAAGAAAGACTATGCGAAGGCCGCAGCCGAATACGGCAAGTATGTGCAGAACCCGAGCCACTTCAAGCAGGATGAAGACCGCTATGCGTTCCTTCTCTTCTACGGGGGTGACTATCAGAAAGGTTACGACTACGCGACTGCCCTTCTCAAGGCCAATCCCAAGCACTTCACGGCGCAGCGTTATCAGTACATGAACGCAGCCAACATCCCGGCAATGGCCGATCAGCTTCTTCCGATGGCCGAGAACCTTTATGCCGCACACAAAGCCGACCCGAAGAACAACAAGTTCGCAGCAATCGACTATATTCTGATTTCCGGCGAGCTTCAGAACGCCAAGCGTCCCGACGAGGCTGTTGAAGTTCTTAAGGAAGCAATCCGCGAAATGCCCGACAACGCCACGTTCAACAAGCAGCTCGCATCGCTCTACGTAGATGAGAACGACCTTGCTTCGGCAGCCGACAGCTATCAGGAATATCTCGCCAAGATCGACAACGCCGGCTACAACGACTACGTTCAGCAGGCGATCTACGCCTACTACGGCGGCGCCCAGAACATCCAGTCGGATCCCGCCAAGTCTACTAAATACTTTGATCTGTCGACCAAGTATGCCAACATGGCTCGCGAGCTTGCCGCCAACCAGTACAAGCCCGTAAAGATCCTCGGAGACATCGCCATCGCGCAGGCTCCCAACGACGAGGCCCGCAAGTCAGCCGGTCAGCCCCTATATGAAGAGGCCATCGTGCTGCTTGAGAACAGCGTCGACCCCTCGAAATACACGAGCGACGCCAAGACCATCTACAGCTATCTCGGCAACTATTACGCCATGCAGAAAGACAACGCAAAGGCACGCGAATACTTCAATAAATACCTTACGCTCGATCCGGGCAACCAGGGTGTGATTGATTTCGTTCAGCGACTGAAATAATTACCGAAATATTTAAATGAAATCCAAAAAGGGAGGCAAACGCCTCCCTTTTTTATGCTCGAGAATAAAGCCATTAAGAGGGATAATTTTTTTGCAAAGATGGATGGATTTGTTTATTTTTGCGAAATATTAACCAATGAAGCCAATAAGCTTTAAAAATGATAAAAATAAAGAAAGGACTCGACATTCCGCTGAAGGGAGCAGCCTCCGACCGCACGGAGCGGCTTGAAGGTTGTCGGCTCTTCGCCATCGTGCCCGATGACTTTCCGGGCTACACCTGGAAGGCAGTCGTAAAGCCCGGCGACAGAGTGACCGCCGGCGACCCTTTGCTGACAGCCAAAGAAGACTCCCTCCTCTCGCTGACATCTCCCGTGGCGGGAGAAGTGAAGGAAATCCACCGCGGTCAGCGCCGTCACATTGAATATGTGTCGGTAGAAACGACCTCCGGCGACCCAACGGAAAGCCGGGAGTTCAAAGGAGGCGAATACATCACGCTTCTCAAACAATCCGGACTCTACGCCATGATGCGCCAACGCCCGTTCGACATCGTGCCGCTCGGCGACAGCCCGCGCGACATCTTCGTGACGGCGTTCGACACGGCCCCGCTCGCGCCCGCCATGGACACGCCCCTCGTGAAGGAGTATCTCGAGGCCGGACTTGAAGTGCTCGCCACCATGACCACAGGGAAAGTCTACCTTTCAATAGCCGCCGGCAGCGGACTCACGAGCCGTCACGCCGAGGTTAACGAGTTCGACGGCCCCCATCCGGCAGGCAACGTCGGCGTCCAGATAGCGGCCATCCGGCCTGTCAACAAAGGGGAGACCGTCTGGACCCTCACGGCCGAGACAGCCGCGCGCATCGGCAAACTCATCCGCACCGGCCACGCCGATTATTCGACGCGTGTGGCCATCACCGGATCAGGCGTCCGCGAACCCCGCATGGAAGAAACCCTTATCGGCGCATCAATCGACGCCCTTCTTGAAGGAAACCTTACCGAGTCAGCCGATCGACTGAGGATAATCTCCGGCAACGTCCTGACCGGAAACCGTGTGCATCCCGGAGGCTTCCTCCGTGCCCCCTACCGTCAGGTCACGGTTATCCCCGAAGGAGCCGACGCCGACGAATTCATGGGCTGGGCATCCCTCGACCCCTCGAAATATTCCGTAAAGAAAACCTTCCCCGCCTTCCTGCGCGGCCTTTCGAAACCCTTCGACTTCGACGCCCGCATCAAAGGAGGACATCGTGCCATGATAATGAGCGGAGAATATGACAAAGTTTTCCCCTTCGACATCTACCCCGAATATCTGATTAAGGCGATACTCGGCCGCGACATAGAGAAAATGGAGCAGCTCGGCATATATGAAGTTGCCCCCGAAGACTTTGCCCTTCCCGAATTTGTCGACACCTCGAAGCTGGAGCTTCAGAAAATCGTTCGTGAAGGACTCGACTATCTCCGCAAGGAAACGCTATAACCACCCAGACAATAAAAGTATGTGTTCGAAATTACTTAATGCATCGCTTCATAAATTCTGAGGCGTACTTCAGAATCCGGCTTCAGTTGCTATGGAACCCCATGACGCCATCAGCCGAATCCAAAATTTCATCCACATACTTCATAATCAGATACGATAAATAATTTTGTACACATACTTAGCAAACCTCTGATGAAAGGTCTAAAACAACGGATTGACAAGGTAAAGCCGCAATTCGAGAAAGGAGGGCGCTTCAGCAAACTCCATTCCGTGTTCGACGGCTTCTATACCTTTCTTTTCACGCCCAACGAGACATCGCGTTCGGGCGTCCATATCCATGACGCCAACGACTCGAAGCGGACAATGATCACAGTTGTGATCGCCCTGCTCCCCTGCTGTCTCTTTGGAATGTGGAACGTCGGCTACCAGCACTTTCTGGCCGTCGGTGAGAGCCGGGGCTTCTTCGAGCTCTTCTTCTACGGCTTCTTCGCCGTACTTCCCCAGATACTGACAGCCTATATCGTCGGCCTTGGCATAGAATTCGTCGTGGCCCAGATACGGGGCCATGAGATTCAGGAGGGCTTCCTCGTGTCGGGCATACTCATCCCGATGATATGTCCGGTCGACACCCCCTGCTGGATGCTCGCCGTGGCGGTGGCCTTCGCGGTTATTTTCGCCAAGGAAGTGTTCGGCGGCACGGGCTATAACTTCCTGAATGTAGCGCTTGTGACCCGCGCCTTCCTCTTCTTCTCCTACCCGTCGAAGATGAGCGGCGACCATGTCTTTGTCAAGCTCGGCAGCGATCTTGCGGTCGACGGCTATTCCGGCGCGACGCCACTCGGCCAGCTTGCCTCGGGCGATTCCGGCGCCGTAATCACCGGCATCACGGGGCAGCCCCTGAGTTGTTCGGACATCTTCTTCGGACTCTATCCCGGCTCATGGGGCGAAACCTCCACATTCTGCATCCTGCTCGGCGGAGCTATTCTACTGCTGACCGGCATCGCCAACTGGCGCATCATCGTGTCGGCCCTTCTGGGAGGATTCGGCATGGCCGCGCTGGCCCACGCCTGCGCATCGCCCCTGTATCCCGTCACGTACGTCGGACCCTTCGAGCAGCTCGCTCTCGGCGGCTTCCTCTTCGCCGTCTTCTTCATGGCCACCGACCCCGTAACGGCCTGCCGCACAAACACAGGCAAATGGATCTACGGCGCGCTGATCGGCATCGTGGCCATCGTGATCCGCTGTTACAACACGGGGTATCCCGAGGGCGCCATGCTGTCGGTGCTGTTGCTCAACTGCTTCGCTCCCCTTATCGACTACTGTGTTGTCAATGCCAACATCCGTCGCAGGATGAAACGTCTCACAATAAAATAAAACCGAGCCATGAACCGTCAAAGCAATCTCTACACGATTATCTACTCTGTCGTGCTTGTGGCCATAGTCGGAGTGGTGCTGTCCGTGGTCTATCAGGCACTCCGTCCCCGACAGGTTGAGAACATGGAAAACGACACCAAGCGACAGATATTGGCCGCCGCGCTGATCACCCCGACCGCCGGGGAGAGCGTGGCCGACCTGTACGCAGAACATATTTCCGAATCCTATATAGTAAATTCCGCCGGCCGGCGTGTAGACACCGACGTCGACCCCTTCACGGTCAACGTATCCGAGCAGGTAAAGAAGCCCTTCGACGAGCGACTTCTGCCCGTCTTCCTGTGCAAGACCGATGCGGGCGAGAAATATATCGTGCCCGTCTACGGAGCGGGACTCTGGGGCCCGATCTGGGGCTACATCGCGCTCGACAAGAACGGCAACACCATCTACGGCGCCTACTTCGCCCATCAGGGAGAGACTCCCGGACTCGGAGCGGAAATTGAGAAACCCTCCTTCCGCGACCAGTTTGAAGGGAAAGACATCTTCGCTGCCGACGGCCAGTTCCAGTCGGTGCTGGTTGTAAAAAACGGCCAGGAGCCATCCGAGGGAGCGTGGGTCCACGCGGTCAGCGGCGGCACGATAACCAGCCAGGGAGTTCAGAAAATGCTTAAGAACTCACTTGAGCCCTACACAGCATTCTTTAACGAAATCAGCAAAGGAAAGGAGGCACAGCAATGAACTGGAAAAAGAGCCTGATCCCCCTCATCAACCCCTTGTCGAAAGACAATCCCGTGATCGTGCAGGTGCTCGGCATCTGTTCGGCGCTTGCCGTAACGGCGAAAATGGAGCCTGCCGTCGTGATGACCATCTCGGTGACGGCCGTGCTCGCACTCGCCAACGTGATAATATCCCTCTTGCGCAACACGATTCCGCAGTCGATCCGCATAATCGTGCAGCTCGTGGTAGTAGCGGCACTGGTGGTAATCGTCGATCAAGTGCTGAAAGCCTACACCTACGACGTTTCCAAAGCCCTGTCAGTGTTCATCGGGCTGATCATCACCAACTGTATCATCATGGGCCGACTTGAAGCCTTCGCGCTCAACAACCGCCCCTGGCCCGCCTTCCTCGACGGCATCGGCAACGGACTCGGCTACGGCGTGATCCTGATCATCGTCTCCTTCTTCCGCGAACTCTTCGGATCGGGCACGCTGTTCGGCTACCAGGTGTTCCCCCAGTGGTGGTACGACGCCGGCTATCAAGAGTATACCCAAAATACCCAGCCCGCCAAATGAGAGGTGTATGAGAGCGTGG
>CAMWRW010000072.1 GCA_947176755.1 uncultured Porphyromonadaceae bacterium | reverse complement strand
ATGTAGATGAACGATGCAAATTAACTACAAATTATCCGACAAAATTTGAATTTCGTATGCTATGGTATCGAGAGCGTCTTTCAGTCTCTTGCGTTCCTCATCTGAAAAGTCATCGGGTTTTCCGTTCTTGATGTCGTGGTTGAGTTTATGACACAGCCATGACCGGGAACGCCCAAAAAAACGCTCTGCAATATAGGACACTTTTAATACTTTCAAAATGTCCTGTTTCTTGAAGTCAAAAATCCTTTCGGATGGTTTAGACGCTTTGAAACGTGCTACCGCTTCATCGGCAAGCCTGGCACCCTCCTCTGATTGTGCCCGTTCCATAATCTCTTTAATTAAATCTTCTTCTGCCATAGTTTAATTTTATTAAGGGGGAACCGTTCCCCCTTTCGGGGGAGGGTTCTTTGTGTTGAGGTTAGGTCTTAGACCCTTGTCAGTTCTTTGACTACCGCTCTGATGGTGTCTCGGAGGATTCTCTTGTCGCTCTTATCAGCCATTTGGCGGAAGTTGAGGAGAAGTCTGACTACCTCGATGATTCTTTGAATAAACTTTGCATCGTTCATTTTTCAAATCGTTTTAATTAAACAATCGGGTTAATTATCTCTCTGTCTTAATGACAATGCAAAGATAGTCAACACTTGTTGATTATACAAATTTTTCGACTACTTTTTTCAAAAAATCACTTTTTTTCTACAATGAACGTGACGCTCTCACTCCATCGATTGTTCCGGTTCTTTCCCTTCCCATAGTTATTATATTTCCTTATTTCTTATTCTGTCATATCATTCAAGTATTATTTCATGATTGGCAATATAAATCTCGTAAGTCTCTTCGTATCCCTCTGCTCCGTGTTCAGTATCTTGGTATCTTTTCAATACCTCCATATCCTGCGGATATTTGGATAATTCTTCAATCAGTTGCTTTGCTGTCATTCTTTCTTCCGTTTAGGTTGTTGAGGTTAACTTCTCTTCAATTGTTTATGCTTTGATTTGTCGTAAATTGCGATATGTTACGAGAAATTACGATAACCAATTTTCAGTCTTTTCTTGGTCTTGCGGATTGAGGTCATATTAATTCCGTTTTCATTTTGCTTTATTACTGCAATTTGTTACTTTTGCAATGTCGTTTGGTGGTGCTTACGATAAGAATATATTAACAACAGCCTCGGTCGGAGATTGCCAAGCACCACACATGCAATCGAAAACCGGGGCTGGTTGTTTATTACGTTCATGACAAAGCATAATAAGGTCCAGATTTTTAATGAACAACGGGTACGTACTGTATGGGATAGTGAATATGAGAAATGGTATTTCTCTGTAGTGGATGTTGTGGCAGTTCTTACCGACAGCGAGAACCCTGCCAACTATTGGAAAGTCCTGAAAAACCGGTTGAAGAAAGAGGGAGATGAAACGGTTACAAATTGTAACCGTTTGAAACTTGTTGCAGCTGACGGCAAGATGCGATTTACAGATGTTGCCGACCAGCAGCAGCTTTTTCGCATAATCCAATCCATCCCTTCTCCAAAAGCCGAACCATTCAAGCAATGGATGGCGCAAGTGGCATCGGACCGAATTGATCAAATTCAAGATCCCGAGTTGTCGATTCAGCAGGCTGTGTCTGACTACAGAAGGCTTGGATATTCGGAAGAATGGATAAACCAGCGTATTAAGGGTATCGAAGTCCGCAAGCTTCTTACAGATGAATGGAAGCGTTGTGGTATCACCGAAAAACAATATGGACTTCTGACTGATATTATCACAAAGCAGTGGAGTGGTATGTCTACAAAAGAATACAAAGGCTTCAAGGGGCTTAAAAAACAAAATCTGCGCGACAATATGACCAACATTGAAATTGCGCTTAATATGCTTGCGGAAGCCTCCACAACGGAAATCTCCAAGCAGCAAAATCCCCATACATTTAATCAAAATATTGGGGTTGCCGCAAGTGGAGGGAAGGTTGCAAAGGCGGCGAGAGTAGAATTGGAGACTCGTTTGGGGCATTCTGTTATTTCCCGGTCGAAGGCAAGCGATTACCTCAGTGGAAGCAATGATAACAAGGAGATAGAGTAATACTATCTCCTTGTTCAGCCTTTTCTTGGTCTTGTGGAGTGATGTCATAGGTCATTTAGTTATTAATGCTACGATCTCGTTATTGCTCTTTTTGCAGATCTTGACCGAGTGTGGGATGGTCGATACCTCCTGCGTGGCCGGTTCAGTTCTTTCATCGCTTATTCAGTTTGTCAGTAAGAGATTGGACGTAGCGGAGAATGTATGGAGATTTACCATATCCTCGCATGAACGATGTGCAATACGATTTTCGGCAACATCCTATCTCGCTATCTACAAAAACACATTCTTCGCATGAATCAGTGTCATCTAACACCGCCTCATACACCTTGTCGTCAATTATTATTCCGTTCATATTCTCGCAGTTTTAATGTGTTTTTTTATTTGATCGACGTAGCGTGCTGCGTTAAGCTCGTGTTCCGGCACGAAGGATTCAAGCGCTATCACCTCCGTAAGCCATTCAGGACGGAGTGTGTCGATGCACCATTCACGTTTGATTTCCGTGGTAAATGTCATGCTGCCGTCGGGATGGTGCATGTAGTTTGTGGCATACTTGCCGTTGGAGGCTGTGAGGAGCTTGCGGTCAATATCGAAGCGGATGCAGACGTCGGGAGCAACGATCCCTTTGAGATATTTCCACGCCTCCTCCGGTTTGTCCTGCGTGAGGCAGAAGCCTCTGGAGATGGAGCCACCCTCTCCGTTGCGGTAGTGATCGGCGGTGTTGTGGATGGTCTCGCCTGCCATGAGCTTTTGAAGCTCGCTGTTGGAACAGAATCTATATAGTTTCATCTTTTTCTATTTGATCTTGAGCAAGCGGAGGGAGTCGAACCCTCATGCGCTGGCCGGTGTGCCGATGTTCGACGAGCCTTGCGGCTATCGGCATCCCCTACGGCTCCGAATCGTAGGCTTCGCTTGCAGGTTGCCGGTCTTTCCCGGCTGTCATTTCAAAAATTTTATATGAACACAATATTTCTCCGCTCTCTTGCGGAAGGAGTCCTCACGGATTGCCCTATATCATAAAAAGCCTTTTAAGTCACGGTATTCGGAAGTGCTTTAAACTGCTATTATTCCCGCGTTTCTATATCGCTTTAGCGGCGTTGGCCTAACACGCAAGGCTTTTATATCGTTTCTTGCTTTCTTATCATATCTTCGAGCCACATTTCAACGTTATGTCGGTTGGTGCTTCGACATCGGTATCTCTTGCCACGGATTGAAATTTCTCCGACCCAGCGGAAGCAGTAGATTGGCTTGCATCCTTTTTTGTATCTGACCGAACGTCTGCCTTTATTGGTGAACTCGCTGTAAATACATCCAGTGCGAATCATATCTCTTTGTATTTGGTTTCCTTTTTGACAAACTTTGCCTTTACTCCCGTTACCTTTCCTTTATTGTTGAGCACATCCTGCGTGACAATCTCAACGTTGTCGGGAAGTCCGTGTAAGCACCAATCGAGGTTTCGGGTATTCTCCAGAAAGAGGTCAAATATGGCTTGGATAACAGGTTTGGGTTCTCTCTTCTTAGTACCCTTGTAATTACCGCTGCCAATCTTCTTCAAAGGCGTGTCAAGCATATCCCATTCCTGCAATGCAAGAGCCATCCGTTGCGCGCCTTGCAGATACGCTCCGTAGTAGTTGATATTGCAAAGCAGGTTAGCTTCATTCACACTCGCCTTGACTTTGATTTCGCTGCCCGAGCAGCTCATATAATTGGGGTTTTCCGCGAGTCGCAGACGTATGTAGGCAAGTGTCTTGCCTACACGTTCAATCGCATCCTCCACCATTCGGCAGGCTTCGGTGTGGGTCAGTTTTGGTATCATATTATTTTGATTAGTGGCTCGGTCCCTCGCGATGAGGGCAACCGTTCCTAAGTCCTGAAAAGCACACACGGCGTCACTTATTGCTCGCCATACTTGATCATTTGCTTGCGGTTTTAGAGGCGAAGCAAGAGCACTCGTCGGCCTTCGGCCTGCTGATCTGTTTCAGATTACAGAATGTACCCCATGCCCGAAGGCGTTGCCATCGGCAGTAGGAACAGAGATTCTCCCTGTTGAGGAAGCGATGGGAAGGCTCTCCGAGGCGTTTAACAATTGCCCGGGGCGCAACCTCGATCAGGGTATCGGTCGAGCGCCTAAGCACAACCAAATCATCCTCGGGAACAACAACCTCCACTACGGCGAATTCTTTCACGGCGGGAAGAGGCCGGAAAATCACTCTGTTTCCGACGCTTAATTCATCTATTTTCATATAAAAAAAAGTTAGCGAATATCTTGAATTTGTTTGCATAATTCAAAATATTTTGCTAACTTTGAAGTGCGGTTAGGGGCCGCCGGTGGATATGTCTCCCATCCCAGAATAAGAGGGAGGCGAAAAAGACAGAGACCATGAAAACCGAGATCACAATTGAGTTGAAATGGTGGAAGTTCAAAATTGTAATAAAACTAAAATTTTGAACTATCCAGGGAGGGAGCGAAAGCCCTCCCACCTCTGTCTTTTTCGTTTGGCAAAGTTACTAAAAATATTTTGACTTATGCAAGATCCAGCCAATACCGATTCCGGCAGGTCCGGATGGGGAGGCGTCCGGCAGGGTGCCGGGCGCAAAAAGAAGTTTACGGGGAAGCGCTTTATGTTCGTTTCCACGCCGGAAGTTGAGGCGATTCTCGAACGTCAGGGGAACGCCAAATCAGAATTTATTAACGCCGCGATTATGGCCTTCGCCCGCGTCCCGGAATCCTGATCGGAGTCAGGGCTGGAACTGCGGAGGATTGGCCTCAACCCATTTAGGGTTGGACAGCATCGCCATCGTCACCTTCGCCGGATCGTAGCCTTTGTTGCGGATATACTCCTCCGGCTTTATGGCGCGGGCCCTTTGCCGCTCATATTCGCGCTCCTCCTCGCGCCGCTGCTCCTCCTCATGCTGGCGGTCCTCCCGTCGGCGTCGCTTCCGGATGATAGTCTCAAGCAATTCGCGCCCCCCGGCCTTCCCCAGGAGATTTGCGAAGTGCTTCCGGGCGTCGGCGGCGCTGTCGTGGGTCTTATCCTGCGCGGCGCAATAGTCGACGAAAGCGCCGACGAGCTGCGCAACCGTGGCCGGAGTTTCATCCAGAACGCGCGCCACATTCAGCTGCCAGTTGAAATCCTGCGTCAGCTCCCGGGCGAAGCCCTTCCCCCCTGAAAAATCTTTTTTTTCTGGTGGTGGTGGAGTCGGCGCGCTCCGCGCGCTTCCCCCATCATCATCTTTATTTTCATTTTCTTTATTTTTCTTTCCTTTACTTTTATTTTCTTTTCTTTTATTGCATTGCTTTTGCTCTGCATTTGCATTGCTTTTGCATTGCATTTGCATCGGATTGGCCGCCGGAGCGGGTTTTTCCGACTCGTAAGCCTTTGAGGCTCTGTTGTTCCAACGTTTCCCTGCGGCCTCCGATCTGACACGCGACACATCTTCAATCTTTTGCATCCTCCGGCGGAAGGATCGGGAAAAGACGCGACGGTCACCCCCGTCCGACTCCTCGAAATCGAACAGGCCGAAATCCTCGACCACACTTCTGACGAGTTCAGGATCTTCCTGGAGATCGTAGCCGAGCACGTCAAAATCATCCGTAACCGTGCCGTCGGCCGACTCCCTCATCCGCTCCAGAATCATGAAAAAGATTCCGTAGCCGGCGGCGCCATGTTTCATGCGCAAACGAAGAATCCGCTCGTCGCGACGCGCGTTGGCGTCGTGCGGGAAATAGTTGGTTGTGCTTCTCGCATTCTGTGTCATGTCTCTATTATTTTAATGCCGTGCCTCCATAGCATCAGCTTGCGTTTGATCTTGTAGACATCAGTGCAGACTCCCTTGGAGTCCTCCACAACCATCTCACCTCGGGAATTGCGATAGACGAAATCAGCCACATATTCGCAACTCCTCTCGATGAGCCGCCCATCCGCGCCCCTCTGGGCCGGTATGAGCTCGAACCGTACCTGCTCGCGGAGGCCGGAGATCTTTCCGGCTCTCTCCAGCATTCGCAGGATCAACGCCCGGCGGTGCTCCTTCTGCGAAGCGTGGCCGCCTGTCCGTTGGGCGTTGTATTTACTTTTGCGGGGCGTCGCCCAAGACCCTCCCCGACCCGGAACTCTATCTGCCGGGATTTTCTTGAATCTCTCCATTAAATGTCTTATCTTTGCCTCCGATGCGGCCAAGCATCCTGAAGGCCTTCCGGGCGGCGCGTGTCTTTGCTGCCGCCGACGGGTGGACATAGAGATTCATCGTTGTCGTCACGTCTGCATGGCCCATCATCACGGCGACCGTCTTCAGGTCGCTGCCCGCCTCAACCAAGAGGGTGGCGTATGTGTGGCGCAGGGCGTGGAATTTGATACATGGCAGATTATGCCTCAAAAGAAATCGCGTGTATCCATCGCGCACGCATCGCGGCAGCCGGGGCTTCGTGTCGCAACCGATCACGAACCTCGCGGGGTCCGGCTTGCTCCCCCCGTAGATTTTGAGTGCTCTTCGGAGCACCGGCAATAATGGCACGACCCGATGGCCTGCCTCTGTCTTCGGAACCTCCACGGCCAGACGCACCTTCCCCTCGCCGTCGGCGAAGCGGGTCACCGTGCGCCGGACGCTCACCATCCCGCGCTTCATATCGATGTCGCCCCATTGAAGGCCGAGCACTTCCCCGAGCCTCATGCCGGTCGTGACGGAGATCAGCGCCGGCAGGCGGCCGTAGTCACCCCTCTCCATCTCGCCGATCACAGCCTCGACGAGCTTCAACGTCTCGCGCTGTGTGAATGCCTCGACGCCTCGACGCTCACGCTTCGGATAGCGGAGGCCCCAGTCCATCGGCCTTACAGGCTCACCGAGCTCCAGAGCTGCAAAAACGAGCATCCGGCGAACGAGACCGATGCGAGCCTTGCATACTGAGGCCGAGAGTCCGGCCATCATCATGTCTGAGAGCAGCAGCCTTCCCTCGGCCCGGCCGAACTCCGAGGCTTCCCTCTGTCCGATCCGAGACTCCAGCCATCGCCACGCCTCGCTATATGCCATCATCGTCGAGGCCTTGACATCGGCTATTTTTGACGCCTTCCAGTGGCGGTAGAGTTCGTTAAAGATCATGCTCTGCGGTTTCATTCAGAGGCGCCGAAGAGGCGGTTCCCGGGCCTCCTTCCGCATGGGAAAAGAGGGGCGGAAATGTTATCCCCAATTATTATATTTAGTAAAATGCACCTCTGTGGAGGTCAACATTTTACGAGGTGGTGAAATTTACCACTTTTCAGGCGGTAAATTCCGTGCGCTCCGCGGGCCGTCGCGGCTGGCGGAGGGGTGTCGGGTCGACCGGGACAGAACCTTGGCGATGTCTTTCCCGATATAGCTCGTCGGCCCGACCTGAAGTAGTCAGTGACTCTGTCCGGATCTGCAACTTCTCGCGAAGTCTTGACTCCGGAGGGCTCTCTTGCCTCTTGTCTGAATCTGGTATAATCCTTAGTGGTATGCACAACATCACGATTTGTGCGGGGAGGGAGGGTCAGCCCCCTCCCCGCTTCCCCGGGCTTTCAACTCCGGGGGTTTAGTTCATACGTTTTATTATTTTTGTGCCTCTAACCATATAATAAATTTAACTATGAACCAATTTGCCAAAATCGTCGGTCTCAACGGATACGATGGAGGGGATTGGCGCGGCAGTAGGCCGCGGCCTCAACCCTTACCTCCTTGAGGCTTTTCTCACGACAGGACTTCAGATAGGCCTCCACGTCGCGGCGGTAGAACCTCGTTTTGCGCCCGATTTTGACGCGCGCCAGAGCGCCCGATCCCGAAAGCCGATAGATGTGGGCCTTCGACATTCCCATGAAATCGGCAGCTTCCTCGATCGTCATAATTTCCCCTGCCGGCTTCTTCCCTCCGGCTTCCGGGGAGCGGGAGGAAAGCTCGTCGAGCTTCCTCTCCATAGCGTCCATTTTGCGCAACAGCAGCTGAATCGATGCGGCCATGCCGGCCATTGACAGTTCGGCCATAATTCCGATTTTTTGAATAAAACAATAAAAAGAAAATCCCACCTCTCTTCTCCTCCTCCTACCACCTCAGAGGCCCGCCATACGCCGGGCGGTTATCAGAAGGGAGATGCCGGCGGCCTTAGCAAGCAAGAAGATCCTGACCCACTCCTCGCATTCGTCGGGCTCGCCGCAAACGAGCCATAGGCCCACCAGAGCCACCGGGAGAGCAATCCGGCGCAATGCCCGCTGCCTGTCGACATTTTTGTCATTGTTGCCGGCATCGGCCGGCTTGTTGTCTTTGTAGTTCATTTTGATTGTGTTTAGGAAGTTTATAAATAGGGGTTAAATATTATTGCAGTCGGGTTACCGTCTGCCGGCCCGTTCGCGTGGAGGTTGAGAACATCAAACCCTCGGCCCGCAGGGCGGCGCATAGCCGGCGCACGGTTGCGGCGGCAGTATTATCAGGCGACAGACAGGTCTCGCCGACCTCCATTCCTCGCAGCTGATCAGTTAGCGTCAACGATACTAATTTCCTCAATTCCATAGTTGATTATTTTTAGGACATTTTGTAACTTTGGGTGCAAAGGTAATAAAATTGTCTTAACATAGCGCGATAAATACTAATTTTGTCTTACTATTTAAGATATTTTAACACAATAATTTTATGGAAACAATAAACGATAGAATAGAGCAGCTTGTTAATCACCAATTTAACGGCAACAAGGCAAAATTTTGTAAGACAATTGGATTACCACCATCCGGGTTATCTAATTATATTGGACAATCTCGCCGAAGTAAGCCATCTGTTGATATGATAGCAAAAATAGTAGAGAGGGTCGGCGTTGACCCCCTCTGGTTGCTCACGGGTCGGGAGACACCCGGCGGGAAGTTTCAGCACGTTGGAGAAGGCGCGCAGTTAAATGAGGCGGGGGCATCCGGCAACATCAATGCACCGGGGCTCGCCTCTCTCTCCTCCTCTCTCTCCTCCTCCGGGGATGTTGCCCGCCTTGAGATGGAACTAAAGCAGGCCGAGGCCCGGATCGCCGAGAAAGACGCCCGGATCGCCGACCTGAAGGAAATGATTTCACAACTCCTTAACAGAGGGTGAAGTTCTCCGACGCTTATTCCCTCCTGTAATACCCCGATTTAATCACTAATTAAAAAAATTCAGCATGAACATCTTTCTATTATTTATCAGCCTCTTCGCATTGTTCTTCCTGGCAGGTCTAATCCCCATAATGTTCGGCAACAAACGAGGAGACGAAGCGAGCGGCCAACCCGTGAATGACAACGCTTCACTTTTTACAGATCCGGAATGGAACAGTGGCGATGAATATGTGAACACCATGTACACATACGTAGCCGGGATTAATTTCCGGATAAAAAAGCAGCTGGAGTTCGGCTTTATAGGCTATACTGAGCCCGAGCCTGCGAATCCTCACGATAAGAATGCCGTGAAGATCTGCATGAATACGGGCCATCAATTGGGGTATGTCCCGAAGAAAGAGCTCCGCGAATATCATCGGGAGTCTGAGGGAAGGCAGTGCCCGTGCGTCGGCTACGTTTATAAGGGCGACAATGGCATGGTATATAGCGACGTTTTGATTATCTTCTCTCACGACGAGAAAATGGTTACTCTGAATATAACAAAATATGCCCGATGGCTCGTAGATAAAAGAGGATTGAAATTCCTCCCGATGGGCCTTGACTTCAACGATGCCAAACCGAAGACGAGAGCCGAGGCCATGAGGCTCTTGGATAAAGCAATTGAGGAGCTCAGGCAGTCCTGAACCCCATGGCGCAACCTCACGGTCATCACCGACGAAGAAGATCTCTTTGTGGCAAAGCATGATTTAATACAGGCCATCCAGCAGATATCGGAGTTTGCAAAATTCCGTAATCGATTTAACGACAATAAATCATTTGAATTATGAAAACGACCGCCCAACTATTCGATGAATGTCTTGCCACCGTCCCCGACGATGTCAAGATGGAACTTGATATGTCTTTTGCTCTGGCCGATAAAATTGATATGATTCTTCGAGAAAAGAATATCAGCCAGAAAGAGCTGGCAAAAAAAATGGGCAAAACAGAGGCGGAAGTCTCCCGGTGGCTTGGCGGCACACACAATTTCACATTGCGCACGATCGCTAAGATTTCCGACGCCCTTGGCGTCCAACTTCTAAGCATATAGAGTGGCGGGAGGTCATACCAAATTAAAGGCGAGACGCTTCGCGCGCCCCGCCTTCCAAGCTCCAAATTTTCTTTGCATTTTCCTACAATGCAAAGGTAGCTAAATCAGGCGTGATTTCAAAATTTCATATTCGTCGGCCGCGGCCGGAGTGATCAGATCTCCGGAATGCCGGCCACGGCCGCCCGCTTCATGTCGTCGAGCAAATGAGCGTAGATTTTCGTCGTGGCAATTTCTCGATGGCCGAGAAGTTTGGAGAGAGTGTAAAGGTCGGTGCCGATGGTGAGCATAAGCACGGCGAACGAATGGCGCGCGGAATGGAATGTGATATGCTTATCGATGCCTGCGCGCTGGGCCCATACGAGCAATTCGCTGCGCTGGGCCTGCGACATGATGAGCCCTGCGAATGGAGACGATGGCGATTCCTCTCGCGAAGGAAGCCAACGGAGGGCCTGTTCGGAGAGGTCGAGATATTCAAGACCTCCCGTTTTTTTCTGCCTGAAGGTTATGCGGGTCATGCCGGCGAATTCCGAGAAGTCATCCCAGCGGAGCCTCCTGATGTCGGAGACACGGAGCCCGGAGAGGCAAGAAAACATAAAGGCACGTTTTAACACGTCGTCATCGCATCGAGTCGTGGCCATGCGCTTGATCTCGTCGAACGTCAGAAACTCCCTTTGACATTCTTCTCTGGCGAAGCCATTAAGGTTTTTCGCCGGATTCCGTTCAATCAGCTCCTCGTTCGCGGCAGCATTGAGGATTGCATGGAATAATCCCCAATAGACCGAGACTGTGGATTGGCTTAGCTTTTTGATCGATTCCCCTCTCAGAGCTCTCCTAAGTTCATCATTGAACTCCACCGCATGCCGGCGGTCGATCTCATCAAGGCGGATTTCGTCGCCCCACAGTCGGGTGCATATCCTGGACATGCCCATGTATATGTTTTTCGATTGCAAATGGCGCGACACATGACGCTGGACATAATCGATGAAACGGACACGCCCGGCCTTCGAGAGTGCATCCCGACCTTCGGCACATTCAACCAGACGCCGGGCGCATACTTCCTCGGCTAATTTCATCGTCTCACGATTGGCGCGACGCGTAGCCGCGTCATTGCCCGGAAGGATATACAGGCCCAGATATTCATATTGGCGCGAGCCTGCCGAATATATATCCAGATAGAGCGAAGACTTTCCGGACTTCATTTTACGAGTGCGAAGACGCACGCTTCGACGGTTGGTAGGATTCATGCTAATGTTGCTATAATTTGTTGCTCGTAGGAATTTGGCAACAAAATAACAACAAATCCATGATAAAAACAAATAGTCGCAGCATCACACTGCGACTATCCACTCCCTACAAAATACCTAAAGCACAACGTATAAACTCTCCACAACAATCAGCGACAATCAGCAACAAACATAGCAAAATTTGATTATTGCAAATTTAGCAAATAATTGGGAAATGACAAATAAAGGGGCACAGTAAAAAAGCTGTGTTTAGCTAGAACTTCTTATCTTTGCAAAAAAAC
>CAMWRW010000071.1 GCA_947176755.1 uncultured Porphyromonadaceae bacterium | reverse complement strand
AGCCGAATCCAAAATTTCATCCACATACTTCATAATCCGATACGATAAATAATTTAGTACACATACTTATGAATTGTCTATGAGCTCTTTATAGCAAGTTCATTGGATTATAGTTTTGCAATCCGAATCCGGAACGCTAAGCCGGATTAAAAAGTAAAAAAATGAAACATATAAAAGAATACCTGTCTGTAACCCTCTCCCTGGTTCTCTCGTTGCTTTCATTCCCGGCATCCGGCTCGGTGAATGAGGAACGTACTGCTGAGAATCGGGTGATCTACGAAGTTTTCGTCAGAAACTTCTCTCCGGAGGGGAATCTTAAAGGTGTTGAAGCCCAGATAGGCCGTTTAAAGGATTTAGGAATAGATGTGATTTGGCTTATGCCGGTCTATAAACTTGGAGAAACAGGGAAATGGGGTCCTTACTCCAGTCCGTATAGTATTCAGGATTATAAGAGGCTTGATCCGGATAACGGTACGGAATCAGATTTGCGCGACCTCGTGAAGACTGTCCATGACAACGGTATGGAGATATGGTTCGACTGGGTCGGAAATCATACATCGATGGATAACGTATGGGTGACATCCAATCCTGAATTTTACACGCATAAGGATGGAGGATTCGTACATCCCTTCGGAGGTGCCTGGAAAGATGTCTATGAGTTGGACCGCGACAATGAGGCAATGCAAGACGCTATGGTCGAGGCAATGCAATATTGGGTGGACGAATTTGACATCGACGGATATCGTTGCGACTATGCCTCGGGTCCTTCGCCGGAATTATGGAGAAAGGCATCGGAAAGAGTGCTTAAGAATGGCAAGCGGGTGGCTTGGTTGGCAGAAGATTCCAGTCGGCCATCCTTGGTAAAAAATGGATACTTCGACTATAATTATTGCTGGAATTTTCAGGAGAAAGTCTTGAAGCATTTCGCTCAGGGAGAGAATGTGTCGCTCGAAGATCTGCGTGAGGCATGTGAGCTTCTCGCCAATCACGGACTCACTGCGGGAGAGAGTCTGGCTCCTGACGACACTATAAAGAATCCATATTCCGGACGTTCGAGAATGGTATATCTTGTAAACCATGATGTGGTTCAGGATCAGGGTGGAACCGAAGATATAGTATACGGCCCCAATCTGAAGCCATTGACAATATTGCAGTTCACCTTATATGGAATGCCGTTGATCTATAATGGTCAGGAGATTCAATACAAGTCGGGAGGAAGAGTATCTTTGGCAGAGAGGACTCCCATCGACTGGAGCAATCCGGATAGTGATATGGCAGCCCTTATTAAGAAACTCATTGATCTGAAGCATACCCATCCTGCATTAAAAACAGGAATGAGTGCCGGATATCTTGAGAATCTCGTCACTACGAAGGAGGATGTCATATATGCCTATAAAAAGACAGCAGGAAAAGACAACATAGTGGTTATGTTGAATTTTTCCGACGAGCCTCAGCAGTTTCAGATAAAGAAAGGACTTCCAAAAGGAAAATATAAAGATATCATCAGTGGAGAGACCATGCAGATGGAAGGTACTGCCTCCTTTACACTGCCTCCCCACGGCGGAGCCGTCTATACAAAAGAATAATCGGCTTCTGCAGATTTCGGGAAAATAAATAAAGTTAAGTTTTAGGTAATCATATTAAATTGAGGTTAAATTCTTAAATCACTACAGATATTAAATATTGGGAAATATTTATTATCTTTACACGGTGAAGCGTATCCGGCAAAAATCTCTTGAATGCCGGATACACTTCACGCGTATTTGGACGATTCTACGATAACTACTGACTTTACCTCTCATATCCTAATATGAAAGCCATTTATTATCTTTTTTGTCTTGTTGTTTTTGTGTCCTGTATGGATAGCAAGAGTCAGGATTCCCCTGAACTGAAGGCGCTTTACAACCGCCTTGATGAAGCTATTGCGCATAGCGAGGATTATACTAAGATAAAGGAGGCCCGAATAGCTTCATTGAAACGCGCTTACGACCTAAGTTCAGACGGAAGGAAGCGTACGGAGTTATTGGATAGTATTATTGATGAGTTTACGGCCTATAATGCGGATTCTACATTGTACTATATCAGTCTGAATCTTCAGCGTCCCGATAGCCGTTCAATACCCGGCCAGCATACCCGATTGCTGATTAAAAGGGCGGATTTATATGCCCATGCAGGACTATTTGCAGATGCATTGACAGTGATAGAATCCATTCCCCGCGATTCATTGACTGATAATTTGCTCGAACCATATTACTCGGCTTGTTGCGCGACTTATCAATATCTGAGTGAATATACACATGAACATGAGACTGCATTTGAATATGAGAAAAGGCGGGCATTGTATGCCGATTCGTTAAATATGGTTGTCAAGCCGGACAGTTTTAATCATCTCGTATTCGTGATGTCGGAAAAGGCAAGGAACGGAGAGGGGGAAGAAGCGATCAAGGCCCTATGCCGCAATATGACACGATATCATTCGGGCACTCGGGAGTATTCCATCCTTGCGTCTACGTTATCATATATTTTCCTGGAGAACGGCCAGATTCCGGAATATAAAAAATATCTCGTATTAAGTGCGATTTCCGATGTTGAGGCGGCCGTAAAGGAGAATATGTCGTTTAGGGAAGTTGCTACCGTAAAGTATAATGAGGGAGATGTGGAGCATGCCAACCTGTATCTTAAGAAGAGTATAGAAGATGCGAATTTCTTCTCTGCCTTAATGAGGAATGCCCAGTCGAGCAAAATGTTGCCGGTGATTGATGGAAGCTACAACCAGCTTCAGCAACGGCTGACATCGCGGTTAAGGATTATGGTGGGCGTGAGTTGTGTTCTGGCTCTGATATTGTTGGTGATCAGTTTGATGATTTTCAAGCAATTCAAGGCAGTGAAGCGGGCTAATGCCGAGGTCAAAAGAGCTAACGGAGAGTTAAATGAACTCACGGAGCGTCTGCATAATATGAATCAGGAGTTATGTAAACGCAATTCGGAACTTGCGGATTATAACAAGACAAAGGAGCAGTATGCCAGTCTTTTCATGGAATACTGTTCGTCAGCCATATCGACTCTACAGCAATATCAGCAGTCAATGAGAGTGGCGGCCGCACAAGGGGGAAACAGGGCGGCACTTTTGAAAAAACTGGAATCATCAGAAATCTCAAACCAACTGTTGAAGAATTTTTATGAGAAATTCGATGAGGCCATAATAAACATATATCCTTCCTTTATCGAAAAGTTCAATTCCCTCCTGAAACCCGAAGAGCAGTCAGTGTTGAAATCCGGAGAGATCTTGAATACCGAACTTCGTCTTTATGCTCTTATACGCCTCGGAATCGAGGACAGCGCCAAGATTGCAAAATTTCTCAGATGCTCCATTTCGACAGTCTATACCTACCGATCGAAAATGAAAAAGCGAGCTATAAATCCCGACACGTTCGAACAAGATTTGAAAAATTTGAGTTAACAAGAAATGGCGTGTCGGAACCCCTGAATTCCCATTTGTTGCAAAATTAAGTCTTAAAATTGCCTAAGACAAATTAAAATTTGGAAAGAAAATCTATTTATAATATTGATTTTATAAGACTGTTTTACGAGATAAATAAGTAAGAATCAGTTTGTTAATGTTTGATTATGTTTTGATTTATTTTGAAACGCTTGATTTATAATTTAATGATAGCGACCTTTGCAATGGATATCATCCGAAGACAAAGTTTCAAAATACTTTACTAAAACATAACATTGATGAACAAACAACCATGGAATCTTAGAGCTGTCGTCCAAAGCGTTTTATGGACAATGGCTCTGATTGTTGTCCCGAGTCTGTCGGCACAGCAAATCACAGTTTCAGGCACGGTTCGCGATCAGGCAGGAGACGAACTGATCGGAGTCAGTGTCTCAGTGAAGGGCGATCAGAAGCTCGGCGTCCCTACCGACGTTGAGGGGAAATACCAACTGGCCAATGTCCCTTCGGATGCAACCCTGATTTTTAGCTATGTCGGTTTCGGGGCAGTAGAAGAGAAAGTAAAAGGACGGACACAGATAGATGTGACCATGCACGAGGATGCCGAACTCCTGAATGAAGTTGTGGTTGTCGGGTATGGTTCATTAAGCCGCAAAGAGGTGTCGAGTTCAATCGTGCAGGTGAATCGCGACGATTTCGCTCAGGGCGCGATGAATAACCCGATGGAAATGCTGACGGGAAAAGTTGCCGGTCTCAATGTTTCGAGCACGGCTGCTGCCAATCCTAACGGTAGCGCAGACCTGCAGGTCCGTGGAGCCACATCCCTTAATTCCGGGAATGGTCCTCTTGTTGTCATCGACGGTGTTGTCGGTGGAGACATCCGAACGGTTGCCCCGCAGGATATCGAGTCAATGTCAGTGCTTAAAGATGCCGCATCTTCCGCAATTTATGGCACACGTGGTGCGAACGGTGTTATTCTCATTACGACAAAGAAAGGAGCCGGAGAGGCAGGGAAGCCCCTCATTACGTATGATTCCTATGCAGCGGTGGCTTTCGCGAAAGATAAGCCTTCGGTTCTTTCTCCATGGGAATGGCGCCTTGCCCGTCGTGGCCATGACTATGGCGCAAGCACCGACTGGTATGATCTTATCACCCGGGATGCGGCCTATGACACCAACCAGTATCTTTCAATCGACGGTTCACTCCCCGGCGGAGGCTACTACACGGCCTCGATGAATTATAAGAGTGCCAATGGTCTTGATATTGCAAGTAAGCGTGAGGAATTCGGTGGCCGTGCGGCGGTTACGGCAAATGCCCTTGATAATCATCTGCGCATCTCGGCTTCGGTCAACGCCCGTCGTGTCAATGAGACTTATGGAGATGACGGAATGTTCGATACTGCTCTCGGAATGAACCCTACAATCCCCGTTTATAACGAAGACGGAAGTTATTATCAGCCGAGTTCCCCCTCCGGAATCTACAATCCGGTTCAGCAACTAAAGGTCAATACTTCAAAGGGAAACCGCACATATATGCTCGGAACTGCCGATCTGAGATATAATATATGGAGCAATGAATATCATAACCTGAGCACTACGCTTTCTTATTCTTACGAATATAAAGATTATAAAAACGACTATTACACTCCGACAAATTCCGGTGAATCCTATTGGAACGCATATAAAGGCCGTGCATTTATGGAATACACCAAGGAATGGACCAATCGTCTGGAATGGCTTGTGAATTATGGCTTTGCCAATGATGACCACGATGTGAAATTTGTGGGTGGCTATTCATTCGAGCGTTACAACTGGGATCGTATGGGTGAACAGAACTATGATTTCACCTTCAACAAACCTCTATATTGGGGAATCGGTTCGGGTTCATGGTTAAGCGATGGCAAAGCCTCGATGTGGGCAGGTAGAAGCCAGTCTTCCCTTGTCGGTTTCTTCGGACGTGTGAACTATGCATGGAAAGGAATGCTTATCGCATCAGCCTCTCTCCGTTATGAAGGCTCGACAAAATTCGGTGTCGACAAGAAATGGGGCGCTTTCCCTTCGGCTTCAATCGCTTGGGAGATGACAAAAATGCCTTTCCTTGCTGATTATGTTCAGACGGTTCAGAGTCTGAAGCCTCGTGTCTCTTTCGGTATCACAGGGCGTCAGCCGGATGAAGCCTACAAATCCATCTCCACTTACACCACCGGCGGAACATATCTTATGGACGGCACATGGGTTACGGGCTATCAGCCTTCGAATAATGTCAACCCTGAGCTCGCCTGGGAGAAACTTTCAAGTATGAACTATGGTATTGATTTCATGTTCTTCAACCGACTTTACGGTTCGATAGAATATTTCGACCGTCAGTCCATGGATCTTCTTTACAATTATACGGCTCCCCAGCCTCCATACGTCTATAATACGATTCTGGTAAATGTCGGAACTATCCGTAACACGGGTGTCGAACTTTCTCTCACTGCCGATGCAGTGGTGAATTGTCCCGTGACCTGGACCACAGGCATCAACTATTCTTACGGAACATCCAAACTCACCAAACTATCCAATTCTATCTACAAGGCCTCATACGTGGATCTCTATCAGAAGCCGGGTCTTGGAACAAGCGAATACTTCTTCCGCGTGGAGGAGGGTGGCAAAATCGGTCAGTTCTACGGCTATAGGTATGCAGGAGTGAACGAGAATCATGATATGCTCGTGTATAACTCCCAGGGAGAGAAAATTCCGGCTGCCGCAGCTCAGCCTGAGGATAAGCGCTATATAGGAGACGGAGCCCCCAAACACTTCCTTACGTGGAACAACACCGTGAAATGGAAAAACTTCGATCTCAACATAATGTTCAACGGAGCTTTCGGCTTCCAGATTTTCAATATGCGCAGATACGGTATGGGACTGAAGGGTAGCGGTAGCGACAATGTATTACGCAGCACTTATCTCAAAGACCGTGATGTATGGAACGGTGGCGGCGTTATATCGTCCTACTTTTTGGAAAACGGCGACTATTTCAAGCTTGAGAACGTGACCCTCGGTTACAACGTCCCCATCAAGAACCGCAAGCTTATCGACAGTCTGCGCGTATATCTCTCGGCGAAGAATCTCTTCACCATTACAAGCTATACCGGCACCGATCCTTCCGCGGTTCCTTCCACTGGAATCACTCCGGGTGTGGATGCCACATCAGCTTATCCCACGGCAACTCAGCTCACTTTGGGTGTGACATTCAAGTTCCGTTAACAAAGGGAATTTTCAAATAACTTTTATGACAGGTCTTTCAACAAACAGACAATAATGAAACTAAATAAACATATAGCAGCGTTTCTATCAGCGGTGACTCTGGCGATTGGCGCAACTTCATGCACAGACCTTGATGAAGTGACATTCGACCGCATCGATGCCGAGGCCTACTATCAGGATGAGAACAGCGTGAAAGGAGCAGTGGCCGCTATCTACTCCAGCGCCGAAAACAGCTTCCTCGAATTTTTCTGGTATCTTAATGAGTTTTCCGCCGACCAGGTGGCATGGCGCACATGGAATGGCGGTGCCTGGGGTTGGGATGAAGGTGCGAAGTTCGTGCTCTCCACTCAGTCATGGAATTCTGAAGCCGAATATATCCGCAAGGCCTGGGAAAAGGCTTGGGAGACGATCGGACTTTGCAATAACATTATCAACGACCTTCAGGAAATAAAAGCGGAATCCATAGGGATGACCGAGGAGGCTCTTAAAAGGTATATCGCTGAGGTGCGCACAATGCGGGCGTACGTGTATTACAACAACTTCGAGGTGTGGGGAGGGGCAATTCCCTTGAATACCTCCGTGGGCGGAGAGATTCCCGGATCTGCAGATCGGGATTTCAATGTGGGTTGTCAGAAAGTGTGGGATTTCATTTCAACCGAGCTTGATGAATGTTATGCCGATCTGGCCAAAGAGGGTGGTGACAGCTCATCCCGCAATCGTATGAATCAGGCCATGAACCGTATGCTCAAGATGCGTCTTCTCCTGAACTCGGAGCTTTGGACAGGAAATCCCAAATTCACGGAATGTGCGAAACTATGCGAGGAAATCATCAATGGCGACTACGGCACATATTCTCTTGCTTCCGACTATCGTCAGATCTATAGCATAGGGAATGAGAAATGTTCCGAGATTGTCTTCGCCTTCTCAATGTGGTCGGGGAAAACCTTCACCAACAACCGCACGACTCCCTTTATCATTCTTCAATATGGAGATCTTTTCGGTTCGGAAGTGCCTCAGACGGGATGGAACTGCTGTTGTCTTGCACCTTCAAAAGATAATACCGGAACAGACTATATAATGGCGGGATCCAAAATCTGCGGAACGCGCGATGCCAAAAGCTTTATCTTTGATTATGGAGACAAACTCGGCGCCCCGATAGATCGTATGAACGACAAGGACATCCGTAAACAACCTTACAAATCGGACGCTGCAGGCAATTGGAACGGCCTTTTCCTCATGGGGCAACAGTATGAATGGGCAAGCGGTGCGCCGGTGGTTGCCGATGCCGACCTTCAGGACGAACCTCTGATCTATGTTGACCAGTGTGGAACCTTTACTAATGCAGGCCGCAATCTCGAGCCGGTGATGTCTCCCCGCTGGGGTATGACCAATACGGGTTATCGTCTGATTCGCTACCCGATCACTCCGACCTCCTCCGGTGTCGATTATTGTGATATATCCGAGGTGGAATTCCGTCTGTCCGAAGTATATTACACTCTTGCAGAGTGTCGTATGCGTGCCGGCAATTTAGGCGCCGCCAAAGAGCTTGTGAATGCTGTGCGTCAACGTTACTTCGCTGCATCCGATAAGTCGGAGATTGAAAAACCGGGCCCCGGATTCAATAATTTCGATATGGATTGGATGCTTAGTGAATGGGGACTCGAATTCCTGAACGAAGGAAATCGCCGGCGTACGGATCTCCGCCGTTTCGATAAGTTCACTCAAGGCCAGTGGTGGTTCTTCGGGCGCGCCACAGAATCAGATCGTGATCTCCCGGCAAAACGCGACCGCAAATATGAGTGGTTCCCCTTGCCGCAGGTGGCCCTGATGGTTAACCCCGGCTTGGTTCAGAATCCTAACTATTAATATCTGAAAACAACATGAAGAAATTAAATATATTTTGTCTTCTATTTCTTATGCTGCTTCCTCTGTTATGGTCATGCAGCAAGGATGAGATAATATTCGAGAGCGAATTTCCATGCTTCGATACACGCGAAGGATATGAACTGATAGAAGCAATTGTGCCCCAGGAAACTGCCCAGAACGATGAAATCTACATAATTGGAGAATTCAACGGATGGATGGATGCGGTGGGTGATCCTCGATGGCAACTCGAGAAGGGGCCCAATAGCAATGTGAAATGGGGTGTCTATCTGAATCCTTCGGATTTTGTGAGTGGCAAAACTCTTGCCGATGGTTATACTTTCTATAATGTGAAGCAAGGTGAGGAGCGAGGCCTCGATAATAAGAAAGTGACCCATTACGACTCTCCCGAAGTCGGTGGCCGGGAAAATGTGTATATCTACTTCTGGGAAGAATATTTCACTACTGTTCCCACCCCCGGAGAGATTGTCCATGACGGCTATGCACTCTATGTGCTTGATAATTCCGGATTCTCAGACCTTACATGTTATGCGTGGGGCGATGCGGCAATCTTTGGAGACTGGCCCGGCGTGAAACCAACCGGCATCGTTGATCTTAACGGAGTGACCTACAAATATTTCGATACAGGCGCAGCCAATGAAGGTCTTAACATCAATTTCATTTTCAGCGATAACGGTGAAAACCAGCTGACTGATTTCAGCGTCACTCTCGATAGGGACTATTATGTTGAACTGACAGCAGCCGGTCCAGTGGAGATTACCCCCGGTTCGGGCATTCAGCATGACGGTTATACTGTCTATGTCTATAATTCGATCGGATGGACCGACCTCTACCTGTATGCGTGGGGAACCGAGGAGGCCTACGGAATATGGCCCGGAATGGGGGCGACCGGAACGGAGACTATTAATGGTGTGACCTATACATACTTCGATCTTGGTGCGGATAAATGTGATGCCGGTCTGAGCGAAAACCTCATCATCAATGATGGTGTCGGAGGCAATGGCGGACAGTTCGATATGATTTCAGACTTCGCCATGGATAGAGATCTCTACTTTGAAGTGTCGAAATCCGGTGTCAAGGCTATTGATCCTGCAACGTTTACACCCGGAGGCAATACCGAACCTGAACCCGACGATCCCGAACCGGAAGGCACCAAATACACTCTTTTTGTTGAGAATAACACAGGTTGGGATGCAACTTATCTCTATACGTATGGCGAGGCAGGCGAAATGTTCGGGAAGTGGCCGGGAAAGGCTGCCGACGGAACTGTGACGGTAGCCGGCGTGAAGTATGACATATTCTATGTTTATGGTAACGGCGAGACACAGAATTTCATCTTCAACAATAACAGCGGAACCCAACTTCCTGACATGACGTTGACTTTGGATCAGGATTACACAATTGTGATTGATTCTCAAAATGCACAACTGAAGAACAAGAAACGTAAATGAAAAATATAATAAAAACTTCAATGGCTGCCGCCGTGGCTCTGATGTTGAGTGGCTGCACCTCCTACGAGATAGATATGCCGGAAAATCCGGTTGCCCCTGTAGTGGGAAATGAGGTATCGACTAATGTGATTTATGAGGCCAATCCCCGATTCTTCGGATCGGTGGATTGCCTCCGGAATCTCACCGCACAGCTTGACCGCATCTCGGATATGGGTTGCGACATACTTTGGGTGATGCCCATTTATGAACAGGGGGAGCTCAACAGTATAGGGTCTCCTTACTGTATAAGTAATTTCAAAGGTGTCAATGTCAAGTATGGCACTCTCGAAGATGCGCGCACTCTTGTGAACTCCGCACACGCGAAAGGAATGAAAGTGATTTTCGACTGGGTCGCCAACCACACATCATGGGACCATCCTTGGATCGAGAACAATCCCGATTTTTACAAGCATGATGAGGATGGCAATATAGTGTCGCCTTCAAAGGATTGGAAAGATGTGGCGCAGCTCGATTTCAATAATCCCTCCACGCGCGACGCGATGAAAGATGCGATGCTATATTGGGTGAAAGAACTCAATATCGATGGCTATCGCTGTGACTATGCCGAAGGAGTGCCCGGAGATTTCTGGAGTGATGTTATCAGTGATCTCGAGAAGATCAATCAGGATATAATCATGTTGGCGGAAACGTCAAACGCCACTTTTTATGAGTATGGTTTCGATATGATCTATGATTGGAACAGCGCGTCGACCATCTCATCTGCGTTTCATGGCGGAGATCCCTCCGGAGTAGTGAAGGAAGCTGCGGATGCATTGCAGAACGTGCCTGATGGAAAATCAATTCTCCGGTACGCATTCAACCATGACGTGGCTGCTGAAAATGATTTCGATACATATTTCGGTAGTGCGGATGGTATCCCGGCTGCATACGTGTGTGCGTCCATGCTCAACGGAACTCCAATGATATATTCGGGAATGGATGCGACAGGAATCACCGGGAAGCTCTCATTCTTCAATTATTCAAGCCTTGACTTCTCGAATGATCTGTCCCATAAATATAAGGTGATCAATGACATTTTCCGTCAGACAGCCGATGTGAGAAGAGGCCAATTGGGTGACTATTACAGTGGAAATTCTGTGGTCTGCTTCACTCGGCGTATTCCCGGAAAGACAATGGTTGTGGCTGTGAATGTGTCGGATGAGTCCAAAGAGGTGAAAGTGCCTATTTCGCTTGTAAACACGACTATGTCGGATCTGATCACGGGAAAGACGGTCAATCTTTCCTATACTATGGAAATCGAGGCCTACGGATATGTAGTCCTTGTGAATTGAACGACAGGAAGAACCTGTAGATAATAAATTGCGAATAACTTCGCAACCTTTAATAAATGCTCGCAGAGGTCATCCCACGGCCTCTGCGAGCAATCATTTAAGGTATGACGTATACTGAGATGTGCAACCGGTCCCTTGTCGCGTCAGCAGCGCATTCTCGGAGCGACGATTGATCTATCCCATAAAAAATTATGATTTGATAAAGGATTTCGTGCTGAATTTCAGCATTAAATGCTTATTTTTTAGAACTTAATTTATGAAAAGAGATCGCCTAAACTTGTGAACTGCACCTCAAGCCATACAATCCAAGTCATATTAAGCCTCCAAGAGCTTTGTTATGGTGGCCTCATTCATTTTGTAACGACAAAGATTATCAAATGAATCCCAGATTTCAAGCATTCTATCGTATTTACCACCCATATTTATGTGCGAATTGAAATTATCCATAATCTTACTTGGTTGCGGTCATTGCATCTATCAAGTCCTGATAGCAGGTGACTTTATGATACTTGACATTATCGGTTGACATTTCGTTGAACAGTTGTGAGGCGCAGTCAATCTTGGCATTTTCAATAGCGTTGAGCTGCATGGAGCTGAGAGAACCTTTGGTCTCAGCGATAAAGAAAATGTGCTTGA
>CAMWRW010000070.1 GCA_947176755.1 uncultured Porphyromonadaceae bacterium | reverse complement strand
ATGAAGTGGATGATGTATCTGATGCCGGTATTCTTCATGATTTTCTTCAACAACTACGCCGCCGGTCTCTCCTACTATTACTTCGTGTCGCTCCTGATCACGATCATCCAGACCTACGCGTTCCGGTTTATCATCAAGGAAGAGGATGTGAAGAAGAAGATGGCGGAGGCAGCCAAGAAGCCGCGCAAGAAGTCGAGCTTCATGGCGCGTCTTGAAGAGATGCAGAAGCAGCAGCAGGCGATGCTCCGCGAGCAGCAGAAGCAGCAGAAAGGACGCCGATGAAACAGCTTCGGGCCATCCGGATTTTAATGGCCACGCTTTTCGCGCTGGCTATAGCGGCTTGTCTTCTGATAGGCCCGCAGATCCATCCCATGGCCCGGGCAGCATGGAAATCACAGATAATCCTGTCGGCACTCGCCGCAACGTCAGGAGCCGCATTCGTGTGGCTCCTGCTGACATTTCTATTCGGCCGGATCTATTGCGCCGGCGTGTGCCCGATCGGGAGTCTGAGCGACGGATTCTCGGCCCTGTTCCGGAAAATCGACCGGAAAATGGGCCGAAAGAGGGTTTACAGCTATCGGGAGCCGACGCGCCTGCAGCTTAACATCCTGCTGGTCTATCTCGTGTGCATCGTGCTGGGTATAGGACTTGTGCCGCTTCTTTTAGAACCCTGGAACATCACGCGCAACATCCTGACTCCGATTCGGCCCGATCTGGCGGATTCGACGTGGGGACGGTTGGGTTTCGGCGCGGTTATCGGGATAGTCGCCGGCGTAGTCTCTGCAGTTCTGTTGGCAGCGGTCTCGGCACGTCGCGGAAGGTTTTTCTGCACATCGGTGTGTCCCGTCGGCGGAGCGCTCTCCCTGATTGGCTCGCGCAGCGTGATTCATCTGGAAATTGACCGCGATGCTTGCGATGTCTGCGGGATATGCGAGGAGGTTTGCCCTGCCGAATGTGTAAAGGTCCTTGACCGGACGATTGATAATTCCCGGTGTGTGCGTTGTTTTGAATGCGGAGCCGCGTGCCCCAGGGAAGCGATCCATTATCAGATGAATCGCAATATGCCGTTGACACCGCTCTTCCGGCGGGCCAAGCAGAGAACATGACAGATCCTCTTTCTCGGACCCGGCGCCCGAGAGGCTTCAGCCTTTTCTGTCGATGGCAAAATTGCGTATTAATAAGAATTTAGCATTGAAATGAAGGAATATCAGCGACTGCTCCGACATATACTTGATAACGGAATCCGCAAGGAGGATAGAACCGGGACGGGAACTATCTCCACGTTTGGCTATCAAATGCGATTTCCGCTCTCGGAAGGCTTCCCGCTCGTGACCACAAAGAAGGTCCATCTCAAGAGTATAATCCATGAACTGCTATGGTTTCTGAAAGGGGATACGAATGTCGGATATCTTCAGCAGAACGGTGTCAGAATCTGGAATGAATGGGCGGACCCGGACGGCGAACTGGGCCATATTTACGGCTTCCAATGGCGATCGTGGCCCGATTATGACGGCGGTTCGATCGATCAGATTTCGCGGGCGGTGGATGACATCCGGAATAATCCGGATTCACGCCGAATAATCGTGAGCTCGTGGAATGTGGCCGATTTGGGGCGGATGAATCTTCCGCCTTGCCACGCATTTTTTCAGTTTTATGTAGCGGAGGGCAAGCTCTCCTGTCAGCTTTATCAGCGTAGTGGAGACTCCTTCCTGGGCGTTCCGTTCAATATCGCTTCCTACGCCCTTCTTACGCAGATGATGGCGCAGGTGTGCGGTCTTGAACCCGGAGATTTTATCCATACTCTCGGGGACGCGCATATCTATTTGAACCATCTTCCGCAGGTTGAACTTCAGCTCAGCCGGGAGCCCCGGCCTCTGCCGAGAATGGAGATTAATCCGGATGTGAAATCAATTTTCGATTTCCGATATGAGGATTTCCACCTTGAAGGGTATGATCCCTGGCCGGCAATCCGCGGAGAAGTCAGCGTCTGAGCGATTCGATAAGGGAGATATAACGGTCGGCCACCGCGTCGGCGGAGAACCGACGGCGTGCTTCGGCATCCATGCGACCGACGATTTCCTGCGGGTTGCAGGAAGCGGCCCAGGCGAGACCTTCGGCGAGATTTTCAGCAGCCCGCGCGGGATTGTCGTCGCGGCGGGCAAGGAATCCTGTGGAGAGATGATCGATAATGTCGCGCTGGCCGCCTCGGTCGAAGCTGACCGGGATGCAACCGTAGGCCTGACCTTCGACGAGCGTGCCGGGAAGGGTTTCGTAAAGGGATGAGGAGACGACAGAGTCCGCGTCGAGATAGACGGAGGGTACATCCTCAGGCTTTATAGGGCCCAGATGGCGATGAGCCACGGCGAACCCGGCAAGTGATTCCGGATTCCGAACTCCGCCGAACGTGACGAGTTCCATCCCCGATGCCACTTCCGGATAGCGTGCAACCAGAACGCGAGTCGCTTCGGCGAGAAGCGGGAGACCCTTGATAGGGTCGTCGAGACGCGCCGCGCCCATAACAACGCGGAAGCGTCCGTCGGCAATCCGAGGAGCGGCCGGCGTCTCGGGAAAAGGGAAAGCATTCGGAATCACATCCACCGGGAGCGAGCCGAGAAGCCCCGATTCGGAAGCCTTTTCCGCAAGCCAGGAGCTGACGGCCACGAAGCGCAGCTTCCCGGGCTGCGAATAGAGCCTTTTTTTCTTATTCCAGACAGTATTGGAGAGATCGCCCGGCGAACACCGCTTCCCGAGCAGCGGGCAGTCGCCGCAAGCGTCTTTATACCTGTCGCAGAGCCCGGCATGATGACAGATCCCGGTGAAATTCCACATATCGTGCATCGTCCATATCACCGGCTTTCCGAGGGCGAGAATCTTCCCGACTCCTTTCAGAGAGAGGAGACCCTGATTGACCCAGTTAAGCATAACGGCATCGGCATCACGGACCATCGGGTTTCGGCTCAGAGGCAATCCGTCGGAAGCCGTGTCGATTTTGAAGAGAGTCTCCCGGTTGAAGCCGTTGGCGAAGAAAATCCGGAGACGCTCGGCGAGGAAAGGAAACTCAAGGGCCGGGCGGGAGGCCGCCGAATGGACAAAGGGGAGCGACGACCGCTTCTCGGCGACAAGCATGGAGACATCGACTCCCTGACGCCGGAGCGCTTCGGCCAGACGGAGGCTGACCACGGCGGCGCCCCCCGTGGAATCGCTTTTGTTGATGATCGCTACTTTCATAACCGGGATTGAAAGTTTGATAAAAATGATTATCTTTGCTTTTGCGTCGGAGATCGGCGCGAAGGCAAAGTTAAAGAAAAATATGGAAACAGCCATCTATGTGCCCAACGACCACGAGGCGTTGCGCGATAAGGATCACGCGGAGTTGCGCCCGTTCAGTCTCTACAACAGCACGGAAAGCCGGCGGGCGGAGCTTCACGCGATAGTCGCGGCGGCTCGCGGCGGCGCCATCGGAAGAGGTGGGGAAATCCCCTGGCATATCTCCGAAGACCTGAAACATTTCAAGGCGCTGACACAGGGCCATCCCGTGATAATGGGTCGCGCCACATGGGAATCGCTCCCCAAACGCCCCTTGCCGGGGCGGAGGAATATCGTGGTTACGCGGCAGCGCGACTACGAAGCTCCGGGGGCGGAGATAGCCGGGAGTCCGGAGGAAGCCATCGGGATGTGCAGCCCCGACGAACAGGCCTTCATTATCGGAGGCGGTGGGATTTACCGCGCGACCTTGCCCTATTGCACGACGCTCCATCTGACGCGTGTCGAGCTCGATGTGGAGGATGCCGACACATGGTTTCCTCTCCCCGACGAAGAGGAATGGACCCTGTCGGAGGCCGGGAGGCCGCAAGCAACCCCCGAAGGGGTGGGCTACAAGTTCGAGACATGGCGGAGAAAAAAATAAGAGAGCCGGAGGAAGGGAAAGTGAAAAAGCGTTATATTTGCAGAAGAAAGTATAAAACCCGACTCGCGGCCCGAAGGCCGACCAACGACCAGTTATGAATTACAGTGTATTAGACTTCATCAGCCTATTGGGCTCGGTATGCCTGTTTCTATACGGCATGAAAGTGATGAGCGAGGGCTTGCAGAAAGTGGCGGGCGACCGTCTGCGCAATATCCTCGGAATCATGACCCGCAACAGGGTTACGGGAGTGCTTACGGGCATCGCGATCACAGCCTTGATCCAGAGTTCGTCGGCATCAACGGTGATGGTGGTGAGCTTCGTGAACGCCGGACTGATGAGCCTGCAGCAGGCAATGGCGGTGATTTTCGGAGCTAATGTCGGCACGACCGTGACGACATGGATTATCTCGGCATTCTCGTTCGAGGTCAGCATCTCGGATTACAGCATCGTGCTTCTGGCCATAGGTGTGCCGATGATGTTCATGAAGAAAAGCACCTACAAATCGCTTGGCGAGTTCCTCATAGGCTTCTGCTTCCTGTTCATGGGTCTGGACCTTATCAGCCGGTATGTGCCCAATCTTCAGGAGAACCCTCAGATGCTTCAGTTCGTGACGAACTACACAACGCTCGGCTACGGATCGGTGCTGATTTTCTTCGCGCTTGGAATCGTGGTGACGATGGTTGCCCAGAGTTCCGCAGCGACTTTCGCGATAACGCTGATCATGTGTTCGCAAGGATGGATCTCTTTCCCGTTAGGCTGTGCGATTATCCTTGGCGGAAACATCGGAACGACCATCACGCCGATACTTGCGTCGATCAGCGGAAATGTGGCGGCCAAACGCGCCGCAATGGGCCATCTTCTCTTCAACGTGTTAGGGTCGTTTATCGTGTTGGGATGCTTCTATGCATTCGTTGATTTCGTCGGCGACATCACGGAATGGCTCGAAGGAATGAACCCTCATGACATCACGGCTGCCGAGGAAGCGGACATGCGCGACACGACCCTGTTCGACGAGAAAGGGGGCCTCACGTCGCGCGCGCAGAGCTGCGTGGCGTTCGGCCTGGCGATGTTCCCGACCGTGTTCAACGCCTGCAACCTTTTAATCATGATATGGTTCACGAAGCTCTATGTCAGAATCGTGACTTGGCTCGTTCCGACGCGCCACAAGGATGATGAAGAGGAATTCTCGCTCAAATATATCGGCCGCGGAATCCTTTCGGCATCCGAGCTCAACATCACTCAGGCCCAGAAGGAGATTCTTCTCTACGGGCAGCGCGTCCAGCGGATGCTCGGAATGGCCCGCAAAATCATTCACACCGATCCCAAGGATGATTCTTACGCCGAAACCCTTTCGAGGATTGAGAAGTATGAAGAGATATCCGACCGGATGGAAATCGAAATCGGCAATTACCTTAACCGTGTCGCCGAAGGAAGACTGAGTCCCGAAGGAAAAATGAGAATCGCAGGCATGCTGCGGATCATCTCCGAAATCGAGTCGATAGCCGACGGATGTCTGAATGTGGCCAAGACCGTCCAGCGCAAGAACCAGAACAATGTTGAATTCGATGAGTCGGTGCTTCATGAAATCGACCGGATGTTCGACCTTGTGGACTCGGCGATGAAGAATATGCTCGAACTGCTTGAGGAGATGGAGACTCCGGAGAGTTCGAAGATTGTGGCCGCTTACAACCGCGAGCGGGAAATCAACAATCTCCGCAATACGCTCCGCGATGGGAATATCTTCAATATCAACAATAAAGAATACAACTATCAGGAGGGAATCTTCTTCATGGACCTCATCAGCGAAGCCGAGAAACTCGGCGACTATATGCTGAATGTAGTGGAGGGCGTGAAGCATCAGTTCAAGACGGCCCCGGCGCAATAACGTTGCTCGGCGGATAGAATCCCAATCGCTATTATCATGGAAAAGGAAAAGAGAAATCACAGATATTGCGTGATTATGTGCGGAGGGGTCGGCTCCCGTTTCTGGCCCTTCAGCCGGACAGAGCGACCCAAACAGTTCCTTGACTTTTTCGGCACGGGCCGAAGTCTGCTGCAGCTGACCTACGACCGAATGCTTCCCATAACGGATCCGGACCATATCATCCTGGTTACGAACGCGGCCTATTACGACCTTATCCGCGAACAACTGCCGGATGTGAAGGAGGAAAACATCCTTCTGGAGCCGGCACGCCGCAACACATCGCCCTGCATCTGCTGGAGCGCGCATCATATTTACGCCCTCGACCCGGAGGCGACGATCGTGACCCTTCCGTCCGACCATCTTATCCTGAAGGAGGAGGCATTCCGCTCCACGCTCTGCGAAGGTCTTGACTTCGCCGAACAGGAGGATTGTCTGCTGACAATAGGCCTGAAACCCACCTCCCCCCATACGGGCTACGGCTACATCCAGCTCGGTCGCACCGTGGAGGGCTGGCCGGGAATCATGAAAGTGAAATCCTTCACGGAGAAACCAAACCGGGAGATGGCCGAGCTGTTTCTCCGGACGGGAGAATTTTTCTGGAATTCGGGGATGTTTATCTGGCGCGCGGATGCTATTCTGAAAGCGTTCGCAACCCTCGCGCCCGAGACCGCGGCACTGTTTGACGCCGGCAGGGATCTGTATGGCACTCCCGAAGAGCGCCCCTTTATCGACTCGGTGTTCCCCAACGCACCGGCAATCTCGATCGACTACGCGATTATGGAGAAGGCTCCGAATGTGTTTGTCAAGACAGCCGACCTCGGATGGAGCGACCTGGGATCGTGGCAGGCCCTCTACGACTGTTCGCCGAAGACGGCCGAGGGGAATGTGACCCAGGGCTGCAAGGTGCTTGCTCCCGGATGTCGCGACTCCCTGTTTGCCGTCGGCGGCGACAAGATTATCGTGGCCTCCGGCCTTGAAGGATATATCGTGGCCGACAACGGGAATGCCCTCATGATCTATCCGATGGCCGAGGAACAGAAAATCCGGGCTATAGTCAACGACGTGACCACTCGTTTCGGAGAGGAATATGTCTGAATCAAAATTTAATGTGGCGTGGCTCGCCGGACTGCTGTTGCTTCTGCTGGCCGGGGGCTGCGTAAAGAATGAGTTTGAAGTTGAAGTGGCGACGCGCGACGACGTCAGCGGCCACTTCACTTTCCTTTATTATGCCTCCGATTCTCGCCGGGGATGGCTTGTGGAGGAGGTGAAGATGCCTGAGAATGGTAAGTTATCCTTTGTGGGAAAGACGCGCAATCCTTCGCTTGTCTATGTGTTTACGCAGGGTCGCGAGCCTAAGGCCGTGTTCTATGTGGAAAGGGGGGATAAAATCACGGTTTCCGATGCAGGGCCGTCGCCCGTGGAATGGAAAATAAAAGGAAATGCAATTACGGAGGGCCTGACGTCGTGGCGTCTTGACCATCAGACGGAAGTCAGGGATGGCGGAAAGAGTCTCAACGCAGCCGTCGCCGCATACGTTAAAGACCACAGGAGCGATCCTGTGTCGGCGTTGCTCCTTCTCCTCTACTACGATCGTCATGATGATGAAGGGGAGTTCCCGAAACTCTGGGATTCGCTTGAAGGGGAGGCCGCGCGCACGGAATGGATGGAGCTCGCAGCGCGCTCCGACCTTTCTGCCGGCGGAGACTTCACGCGCCTGCCGCGACAAATCATAATCAACAGCCTTGAGAATGGTGTCGACACGATTGTGCCGGGGCGCGTGCCCGCAATCCTCTATTTCGGACGTAACGGTATCAGCCGCCGCGAGGCGGACGTAAGGATTCTGCGCCGGCTGTCAGAGGAATGGAACGACTCCGGACAGCGAGTCATTGCGGAAATCGGAATGGATGCCGATTCGACGGCTCGCACATGGCCCGTAAGGCATGATTCACTCCGCAGGGCCGTGCATGGCTGGATGCCGTTGGGTTTGTCTGACAGTGTGGCGATAAGTCTGGGCGTGGGGCGCGTGCCGACCTTTATTGTGCTTGGCCGTAAAGGGGAGCGTCTCTATAACGGTCAGGACCGCGACAAAGCGGCCGAAATTTTCACATCCCTGAAGAAAAGTAAGTAACAGCCTCGTAACCTACCAGACCAGATGCTCACAAAGGTTTATTCAGCAGCGATTCATGGCATAGATGCCTTCCCGGTGACAATCGAAACTGTTACGGGGAAAGGATCTCAGTTTCAGATTGTCGGGATGGCTGACACGGCGGTGAAGGAGAGCTATCAGCGGGTTGTTTCGGCAATCACCCAGTCGGGATTCCTTTTTCCGCATCGCAACACGGTGATAAATCTTGCACCGGCCGACGTCAAAAAGGAGGGGGCTGCTTTCGACTTGCCTATCTCCATCGGAATTCTTTCGGCCGGGGAAGTAATCGATGTTCCGGATCTGAAGGATTATATGATGGCCGGCGAGCTGAGTCTCGACGGGAGTGTGCTTCCTGTCAGCGGAGTTTTGCCTATAGCGATCAAGGCTCGCGAATTGGGATTCCGCCGGCTGATTGTGCCGGAGGCGAATGTGACGGAAGCCGCCGTCGTGAATCGGCTGGAGGTCTACGGAGTAAAGACGCTTGGAGAGGTGGTCGACCTGCTGACAGGAGTCGGAGGGCCGGAAAAGACGGAAATCAACACTCGCGAGATATTCGCGGCTTCACAGGGAGTCTTCGATTTCGACTTTGCCGAGGTAAAGGGGCAGGATAATGTGAAGCGCGCGTTTGAAGTGGCCTGCGCAGGGGGGCATAACCTGCTGATGATAGGTGCGCCGGGAGCCGGGAAATCAATGATGGCGAAACGCCTTCCCTCGATTTTGCCTCCGCTGAATATGTCGGAGGCGCTCGAGACAACGAAAATCCATTCCGTGGCGGGAAAACTGAACCGAGGGGCGATGCTGATGACCGCTCGTCCATTCCGGACGCCTCATCACACGGTGTCGCCCGTCGCACTCGTGGGAGGCGGATCGTCGCCGATGCCGGGGGAAATTTCTCTGGCTCACAACGGGGTCTTGTTCCTGGATGAGTTTCCGGAGTTTCCGAGGAGTGTGTTGGAAGTGCTCCGGCAGCCGATAGAAGACCGAGTAATCACGGTTTCGAGGGCAAAATATACGATAGAATATCCGGCGAGCTTTATGCTTGTGGCTTCGATGAATCCGTGTCCATGCGGCTATTACGGCCATCCGACGAAACGTTGCACCTGCCTTCCCGGGTCCGTTCAGCGCTATATGAACCGGATTTCGGGGCCTTTGCTCGACCGGATCGACATACAGGTAGAGATACAGCCGGTGGCGTTCGACGAGATGGCCGACACGACGCCGGCGGAGAGCAGCGAAGCAATACGCGGGAGGGTCATAGCGGCGAGGGCCATACAGGACGCGCGTTTCCGGAGTGAAAAAGGGATTTACTGCAACGCGCAGATGAATTCGCGGCTGCTGCACGCCTACGCCTGGCCGGATACGGATGGTCTTGCCAAGCTCAAGGAACGCATGACGCGGCTGAACATGTCGGCGCGGGCATTCGATCGCATATTGCGGGTAGCGAGGACGATTGCAGATTTGGAATATGCCTCCGAGCTGACAGTAGAGGAAGCCGTGACGGCGCCAGTCTTGAGTCGGCACATTGCCGAAGCCATCGGCTACCGGGCCCTCGATCGCGACAACTACGGCAAAACTTTCTAAAGGAAAAGCAGCCTCAAAAACTCCGCAGAAACTTCTTCGCAGAAGCTCCTCTTCAATAACTTCTTCGCTGAAGCTCGAAGCCTAAACAAAAAAGCTAACGCCCCCCGGCGAGGCGCGAGAGGGCGCGGAGCAAGCAGGCGCAAGGGGAGAAGAGCGGAAAAGGGCAAAGGAGGCGAAAGGAGGAAAGCTGCGGCAAGGGGAAAGCGCCAGCGGGGGAAAGGAGCGGCAAGGGGGAAGTGTTAATAAGAAAAATTTTTGTTTAAGCGGTGAGCTTCAGCGAGCCGGAGATGGTATGGGAAAAGTCTGGACGGGTAATTGTCGCGCTCCTTGGCATGACTATAAGGCGCGAAGAATCTATCATATAACTCTTAAAAAATATCCGGGCGTCGCTAATTTCGGTTGCCTTGCCGGGGATTGGCGTCTCCCGAAAGGCGTTTTCGGCCGTTCCTATCTTAAGGCTTCTCCGCTTGGAAATGCGATTAAGTCTTGTCTGAAGAATTTCTCATCTGTCGATCCTGCTATTAGAGTCTATCAGTATGCGCTGATGCCGGATCATCTCCATATTCTGCTTTCTGTGGAATCGGAACTTGATGATATCCTCGGCCGGAAATTGGCTGCTTTTAAGGTTATGGTCAATAAGAGTGCTAATCTTGAAAGAGTCTTTGAAAAGGGTTTCAATGATCAAATTCTGACTGCTGCCAGAAATCTGAATGTGATTTATGACTATCTCCGCGACAATCCTTATCGGTTGGCCGTCAGGATTGCTAACCCCGGGTTCTTTAGCCGTGTGAATGTGATGAATGTCGGTGGGAGGAACTATGCTACATACGGCAATTTTCAACTTCTTTCCAATCCTTTCAAGGAACAGGTTGTGATTCATCGGGCCGATAGTCCTCATCACTCATGAGGCTTTTCCGGAGCGTTTCAAGCCCGCGGCCCGCGAATTTGCATTATCTTCGGAAGGAAGGTTGTTGATCGTATCTCTCGGCTATCCGGCCGGAATGTCACTGACCCGCAGGATTTGTCTTGAAATGAATGCTCTTGCAGCAAGGATCTGCCGAACCTGTGGCTAATTTTATTATTTTTGCAAAGGATTTGGAGGGTGTCTGATGCTGCTGGTATGGCGGCGTCGGGGGCTTTTTTTCTGATTGTTTATTCTTTTTGAAGTCAATTTATGAGTCGTTTTTTTGATGGGTTCGAGGGGTTACTGGTGGATATGGATGGTGTGCTCTATGATTCGATGAAAGGGCATACGCTTGCGTGGAAGATGATGATGGATGAGCTCGGCGTCCGGACGGAGAGAGATGAGTTCTATCTCTATGAGGGAATGACGGGAAAGGAGACTATCAACCTGATATTTCAAAGAGTCTACGGCCGCGAAGCGACTGCGGAGGAGGCGGAAACGCTCTACCACCGCAAGACGGAGATCTTTCGGTCGTTTGCGGAGCCGTCACCGATGTCGGGTGCGTCCCGGATGCTTGCAGCCTTTGAGCGCGCCGGGTTGCGGCGCGTTCTCGTGACGGGTTCGGCACAGGGGAGTCTGCTCAAAAGTCTCGACAGGGATTATCCGGGAGTGTTTCCGGCCGACCGACGGGTGACGGCGCTTGATGTGAAGCACGGCAAGCCGGCGCCGGAGCCTTATCTGAAGGGGGCGGCGATTGCGGGCGCCGATCCGGGGCGATGTATAGTTGTGGAAAACGCGCCGTTGGGTGTGCGTGCCGGAAAGAGCGCGGGTTGCTTCACGGTTGCCGTGATGACCGGTCCGATTCCCCGTGAGGAATTCGAACGCGAGGGGGCCGACATGATTTTTTCGAGCATGGATGAATTTGCCGATTGGGTGGAGGCGACTGCTCTCCGGAGAGGAGTGGAGGTGACAGAGGCGGAATCGCCGGCCGCTCTGCTGAACGATATGGCAAAGCGGTTGGAAGCGGATAAGTATCTTGTGGTTACGGATGAGAACGTTGGCCGGCTATGGTTGCCGTCGTTGGATGAATTCACGAAAAGGGATGATGTGGAAGTGGCGACCGTGGCGGCGGGAGAGGCGTGCAAGAGTCTTGCTGAAGTCGCGACGTTATGGAAGAAACTTTCCGACGAGGGCTATACGCGCCGGAGCGTTGTGATCAATTTCGGAGGGGGGAGTGTGACGGATATGGGGGGCTTTGCGGCCTCGACATTCAAGAGAGGGTTGCGTTATGTGAATGTGGCGACGACGCTGCTCGCGATGGCCGATGCGGCCGTCGGAGGAAAAACGGGGATAGATTTCGGAGGGAAGAAAAATGAAGTCGGTGCGTTCCGGAATCCGGAGAAGGTGATAGTCAGCGGTAAATTTATAGAGACCCTGCGGCAAGAGGAGTTGATGTCGGGGATGGGAGAGATTGTAAAGACAGCCATGCTTGAATCGGAAGAGTTCTATAGCGAGCTGCCTGACGTTTACGAAGCGATATGCTCGAAGCGGCCCGGATATGGGAGGCTTGCGGGGAAGATGGCAGCGCGGGCCGCGGCTTTCAAAGAGAGAGTCGTAAACGCCGATCCGAAAGAACAGGGCTATCGGAAGATACTCAATCTCGGCCACACGGCGGGCCATGCGCTGGAGAGTCTTGCGATGCGGAGCGGAGAGGCGTTGAGCCACGGAGAAAGTGTTGCCCACGGACTCTATACGGCCCTTCTGATAAGCGAGAGAATAGCAGGCCTTGAGAAAGGGATGGCGGAGCATTACCGCCGGACGATACTTTCAAAATATTACCGGCCGCTTCCCTTCCGAAAAGAGGAAATCGGGGCGCTTATCGAGATAATGGGAGCCGACAAGAAGAACCGAAAGGCCGGGGAACCGGAATTTGTGTTGCTTCGCGCGCCGGGACGCCCCGTGTGGGGGATTCGACCCGGAAAAGAAATTATTGCGGCAGCCCTCGAAAAGACGCTTTCCAAAGGATAAAGGGAGTTGCATAAGTGGCATAAAATTGCTAAATTTGTAGTCTTAAGTATGTGTTCGAAATTATTTAATGCATCGCCTCATAAATTCTGAGGCGAAC
>CAMWRW010000069.1 GCA_947176755.1 uncultured Porphyromonadaceae bacterium | reverse complement strand
CCCCCCCCCCCCCCCCCCCCCCCCCCATTTTTTTACACCCCCACGCCCCCATCCGCCAGGTAGAGAGGGCTCGGGGGCTCGGAGATGTGTATACGCGACCGGGGGGAGGGAGGAATGGTCACGACTGCCAATCCCGAGATCTACGCCCGACTTCTCTCGCTGCGGTCGCATGGCATAACTCGCGATCCGGAGCGGCTACATGAAAACCACGGCGGATGGTATTACGAAATGCAAGAACTTGGCTTCAATTACCGAATCACCGACATTCAGGCTGCCCTCGGACTTTCTCAGCTTTCGCGCGCCGAGGAGGGTCTTGCCCGTCGCCGCCTGATTGCCGACCGTTATGACGAGGCGTTCCGAAACGAGCCGGGAATAACGATTCCCTATAGAAATGATTCGGTGGGCCATGCCTTCCATCTCTATGTTATCGAGGTGGATGACAGGCCCGGAGATACTCCCGGCACGGCGCGACGCTCCCTTTATGATTTCCTGCGAGGGGCCGACATTCTGGCGCAGGTCCATTATGTCCCCGTCCATCTTATGCCCTATTATCGCGAGCTCGGTTCCGCTCCCGGGGATTGTCCGGTGGCGGAACGGTATTACACGCGCTGTCTCTCCCTTCCAATGTTCCCGGCTCTCACCGACGAACAGCAACAATATGTGATTGATAAAGTGAAAGAATGGAACGCATCGCGATAATCCCGGCCCGAGGGGGGTCGAAACGAATTCCGGGGAAGAATATCAAGGAATTTCATGATCTCCCGATAATCGCTTATTCGATACGCGCCGCCCTGCGCAGCGGTCTTTTCTCGGAAGTGATGGTCTCGACCGATTCGGAGGAGATTGCATCAGTGGCTCGCGAATATGGAGCTTCCATTCCTTTCATGCGCTCCGCCGCCACAAGCGGCGACTTCGCGACGACGGCAGATGTGATCCGCGAGGTGCTCGACCGATATGAAGCCGGGGGGAGAACTTTCGACTCGCTTTGCTGCCTTTATGCCACGGCACCGTTCGTGACCCCGGCAAGGCTCGTCGATGCGGTCAGAATGATGGGCGACCATGAAGCGGCCTTCTCCTGCGTGGCCTACGGATATCCCGTTCAGCGTGGTCTGGAAATAGCGCCCGACGGTTGCATAGCGATGCGATGGCCCGAGTATGCATCGGCCCGCAGTCAGGATCTCACCCCGACTTATCACGACGCCGGTCAGTTCTATTTCTCGCGCGTCGATGCCTTCCGGAGGCATGGTTCCCTCTGGGGTCCCGACACGATGCCGGTGATTCTTCCCGAGCTTGAAGTCCAGGACCTCGACACTCCGACCGACTGGCTGCTCGCCGAGATGAAATTCTCCCTCCTTCGCTTTCCTGCGCGGATAGATACGGAGCATTATACTTTTCGTAACTACACCTCGCTCGATCGGGAGACAAACCTTCGACTCCTTGAATGCCGCAATTTGCCAAGCATACGTGAATACATGGTGAACCGTAAGGTTATTTACGTTGAGGAACACGAGGATTTCGTTCGATCGCTCCGGACTCTTCTCGATCGTGCCTATTACGCCGTGTATGAACGCGACGGAGGTCTTATCGGAAGCGTCAACGTCCATGCGGTTGTCTCTCCAGAGTTTCCTTCCGCAACATACGAACGGGGTATATGGTTGCGTCCCGCTGCCCAGGGTTATGGCCATGCAAAGCGTCTTCTGAAGGAATTTTATGCCCGATTGGCTGCCGATCGCGGTGTGAAAAGGATTCTAACTGAAGTATTTTCCGATAATAATGCCTCCCTTCGGCTGGAAAAATCCCTCGGAGCAAAGCGCATTTCCGACATCGAGGCGGCCGACTCCCGTATTCTCGAGCGTTTCCTGCTCGAAATTTAGTTCGGGTTGATTTAGTTCGGGTTGATTTAGTTCGGTTGATTTAGTTCGGTTGATTTAGTTCGGGGTAATGGGAAAACGTTTTATTTTTCGAGCTGATGCCGGACCTGTCATGGGTTTCGGCCATTTCGTGCGTTCCGTTGCTCTGGCCGGTTATGTGCGCGAGGCCGACCCTGAAGCGGAGATTCTTTTCACCTCACGTTTCGATTCCGGAGTATCCTCGCTTTTTCCGTTTCAATGCGATGCTCTCAACGAAATAGGCGCAAGTTTCTATCCCCTCGCGGATAACGCCGACTTTCTGTCGATTCCGGGGAAAGATGATGTGACTGTCCTCGATAATTACTATTATTCTCCTGAATATCAAAAAGAAGTCAGGGCTCGTTGTCGGGCTCTTGTGGTGCTTCATGATATGGCGGGGCATGAATTTGAGGCTGACGCCGTGATTTCCGGCACGCCTCTCCCGCGCACGGCCTATCGGATTCCTGACTATTCGCTTTATTTCTCCGGCCTTGAATATTTTCCGCTCAGAAAGCCTTTCTTCAGCTCTTTCCATCGTCGGGAGATTCGGCCCGCAGGTCCGGATGGTTGCGAAGCTCCGATTGTGATGGCTATGGGGGGAGCCGATCCGCTCCATCTTGCCCCGCGATTGGTCGGAGCTGTGCGACGGGCCTTTAAAGATTCTCCTGTTGTTGTGGTCGGATCGCATCCGTTGCCTCCGGATGTCGGCAACGTCTCGACGTTGAGTGGTCTGACGGCAGAGCAGATGGTGGATTTGTTTGATTCGGCCTGTCTTGGAATTTTCCCGGCGAGCACTGTCTGTATCGAGGCGTTGTCGCGGCGGCTGCCGGTTATTTCGGGTCGATTCGTCGATAATCAGGACATATTGCTCAATGCCTTGAAAGAGGGGGAATATGCCCGGTCCGCCGGAGATTTGGCGCGACTTGCCGATATGGACGTTGAGGCTGCAGCCGAGAAGATAAGAAAAGCCGGAGTGGCCGCAATGGCCTCCTCCGGAAATTCAATCCCATTTTTGAAAGGGAAAAGAGTTCTTACAGATATGCTCCTTTCATTTTAATTTCTAAAGAGCAAGTTAATTTCTAAAGAGCAGGAAAGCGTAAAGCATGAGGCCCAGAAAGAAAGTGATTCCGGTCCAGAGCTTGGCCGAACGCGAGTAATCGTGAGCGTCGAGTGCGAGGCGCTTCCGCTCCTCTTCCGGCATATCGGGCCGGTTATCATCATGGGCCATAGCCCAGGCACGACGCGTCATGATTCCGTAGATGATTGCCACGATCCCGGTTGGCGGAAAGCATAGAAAGGAGAGGATAATGGCAGGAATAAGCATCGATACCGGCTGTATGTCCGTGTCCGGAGTCTCGTCGATAAGAGGACGCGGCCGGCGGAATATGTAAGGGTCTTCAGGGTCAATTTGCGTGAAGAGGTCCTTTTCGTTGTTTTCTTCGGTTTCGACCTTAAGGGGAGAGCGGTCGGCGGAGGAATCCATCAGGTCGGAGATATGCTGACGGAAATATCGGCATATATCGGCCACTTCATCTGCCGTCTGCCAGTCGGCCATTCCTTTGCACCAGACATAAGTTGTCGGTTGGACGCCAGCCCCGGCCAGCTCCTCAAGCCGGAACGGCCCTCGGCGTTCCCCGTTAATCATTGCGAAATATTTCATCCGAGTAGAGATGAAATTGATGAAATTGAAGGAAGTCGGTTGAGCAGAAAGAGATTCCCGGCAATTCCGAGAGCCGCCAGCACTCCCCCTATAATCACGAGTGTGCGGGCTGATGAATTTTCCATATTCCCGGTGTAGTAGTCACCGCGAGCATACGCATCGTTTGCTTTTCCGGCCTTGATTGTGGCTATTATTCCGAAAATTCCTCCGATGCATGAAGTGAAGAATCCGACCACGAGCACGACGATCGCCCAGGGGAGCCAGTTGGTGTGCGGAACGGGCTGCATTCCTTCCGGCTGCTGGCCGTAGGGTTGTCCGTAAGGCTGCTGGCCGTAGGGTTGTTGGCCGTAAGGTTGCTGAGCGCTGTTCGGTTGGCCGTAGGGTGGGGGAGTCGGGTGTTGAGGTTCTTGATTGATCGGGTCGTTAAGACCGTATTCATCTTCTCTTTGTTGGAAAAGAGGCGACAACTCAGGCAGTAAAGCGGCCCGGGCCCATTCTGCGAGACCTTCACGCCAGACGTACGACTCCGGATTCAAACCGTGTGCCGGGAGTTCGTATGCGGGGAAGGGGCCGCATTGGGCCCCTCCCTCGATTATGTAATAGAGATAAGTCATTGTGTTACCGCAGTGTTTTATTTGCCGTGGCAGTTTTTGTATTTCTTGCCTGATCCGCAGGGGCAAGGATCATTTCGTCCCACTTTTTGCTCGGCTTTCGCGGGTTGAGCCTTCGCCGGAGCCGATGCGGCGCGTCCGGCGTTGCGCATTGCTTCGCGTTGGGCATTCTCTCCCTCGTAAGTCTCAGTCGTGGTGCTGTAGTTTGCGTAGGGGTTAGACGTGGTCATTGTCGGATTGCCGGAGAAGCTGCGGCTGCGTGCGTAGACTTCCTGTGCTTTGCGTTGAGCTTCCTGACGCTCTGCCTCCTGACGGGCCTGTTCCTCGCGGGCTGCTTTCGCTTCCTCATAGTCGGGAACTGCAAGACGCCCGCGCATAAGAGTCGAAACTGCTTTCGTGTTCATTTCCCAAAGCATTTTCTTCCAAAGTTCGAATGCCTCGATTTTGTAAATCACGAGAGGATCTTTCTGCTCGTAAGCTGCGTTCTGGACCGACTTGCGGAGTTCATCCATTTCGCGAAGCTGCTCCTGCCAGCTGGAGTCGATGCTGGAGAGTAACACGGCTTTTTCCCACGCTTTGGCCAGAGGTTTGCACTCGTTGGAATAACATTCTTCGATGTCGGCGCGGATATTGAACATTCGGCGACCGTCGGTGACCGGGACTCCGACCGGACCTGTCGCACCGCGTTCCTCCACAAATTCCTTGATGTAGGGCATAGCTCCTTCTGCAAGTTTCTTCTTCTTGTGGGCGAGAGCCTCCATGGCTGTCTCGGAAAGACGGTCGGTGATTTCCGAGGTGTCCATCTTGGCATATTCCTCCTCGCTGAAGGGAAGTTCGAGGGCAAGCTGCTTGTTGACCTCCATCTGGAGACCTTCGTAGGAAAGACCCTGGTTGGCGAGGTCGTTGCAGATCTCGTAGACCATGTTGGCGATATCCATTCCGATGCGTTCTCCCTTGAGGGCATTCTGACGCTTGCCGTAGACGCCGTTACGCTGAGCGTTCATCACGTCGTCATATTCCACCAGACGTTTGCGGACGCCGAAGTTGTTTTCCTCCACGCGCTTCTGGGCGTTCTCAATCGATTTCGTCACCATCGAGTTCTCGATCATCTCGCCCTCCTTGAATCCGAGTCGGTCAAGCATCTTGACAACGCGGTCGTTGGCGAAGAGTCGCATCACGGTGTCCTCGAATGATACGAAGAACACCGACGACCCCGGGTCTCCCTGACGGCCGGCACGTCCGCGAAGCTGGCGGTCGACGCGGCGTGACTCATGGCGCTCGGTGCCGATAATGGCCAGACCTCCTGCATCCTTTACTTCCTGAGGAAGTTTGATGTCCGTTCCGCGGCCGGCCATGTTGGTGGCAATCGTCACTGTGCCCGGCTGACCCGCGCGGGCTACAATCTCGGCCTCCTGCTGATGGAGCTTTGCGTTCAGAACCTGATGGGGAATCTTGCGGAGCTTCAGCATCTTTGACAGAAGTTCGGAGATTTCAACCGACGTCGTGCCGACAAGCACCGGACGTCCGGCTTTCACCATATCTTCGACTTCCTGAATCACGGCCGCATATTTCTCCTTCTTAGTGCGGTAGACACGGTCGTTCATATCCTCGCGGATAACCGGACGGTTGGTCGGTATCTCGATCACCTCCAGTTTGTAGATGTCATAGAACTCTCCCGCCTCGGTCATTGCCGTACCGGTCATACCGGCCAGCTTGCGATACATACGGAAATAATTCTGGAGCGTCACCGTGGCGTATGTCTGCGTAGCGGCCTCGACCTTCACTCCCTCCTTGGCCTCGATGGCCTGGTGGAGTCCGTCGGAATAGCGGCGTCCCTCCATGATACGTCCCGTCTGTTCGTCGACAATCTTGATTTTATTGTCATCAAGCACATATTCCACATCTTTGTCGAATAGCGTATATGCCTTCAGAAGCTGGTTGACTGTGTGGACACGCTCTGCCTTGACTGAATAATTCTGCAGCAATGCGTCTTTCTTCTCGCGCTTCTCTTCGGCTGTCAGTTCCTCGTTTTCCACGGCCGAAAGTTGGGAAGCGATGTCGGGGAGAATAAAGAAGTCAGGGTCGGAGGTTGTGCCGGTAAGCACTTCGATTCCCTTGTCAGTCAGCTCGATGGAGTGGTTCTTCTCGTCGATCACGAAGTAGAGGGGTTCGACGGCCTTCGGCATCTCGCGGTTATTGTCGGCCATATATTTGGCCTCGACCTTGAGCATGAGCTGTTTGATGCCTTCCTCGCTCAAATAGCGGATAAGAGGATTATGCTTAGGAAGAGCCTTGTAGGCGCGGAAGAGAGCAAGACCACCCTCCTCTGTGTTGCCGGCGGCTATCTTTTCCTTGGCCTCGAGCAGCAGCGACTGCGCCAGTTTGCGCTGTGCATTCACCACTTTCTCCACGTTGGGCTTAAACTCGTTGAACATCTGGTCGTCTCCCTTGGGCACGGGGCCGGAGATGATAAGCGGCGTGCGCGCGTCGTCGACAAGCACGGAGTCAACCTCATCGACGATGGCGTAATAATGGTCCTGGCGCTGAACGAGATCGGCAGTCTGCGTGGCCATGTTGTCGCGCAGGTAGTCGAAGCCGAACTCATTGTTCGTTCCAAACGTGATGTCGCATGCGTAAGCGTCGCGGCGTTCGGGAGAGTTGGGCTCTGTCTTGTCGATGCAGGCCACACTCAGCCCGTGGAACTGATAAAGAGGGCCCATCCATTCCGAGTCTCGCTTGGCCAGATAGTCGTTGACCGTAACGACGTGGACTCCTTCCCCGGTAAGGGCGTTGAGGAACACGGGCAGTGTCGCCACGAGCGTCTTACCCTCTCCGGTGGCCATCTCCGCGATGTTGTTCGTAACCTTTCCCTTGTTCATCATGCCGTGGAGCACCATTCCTCCGATCAGCTGAACATCATAGTGGGCCATGTCCCACTTCATAAGGTTTCCTCCCGCCATCCATTCATTTTTATAGATGGCTTTGTCGCCGTCGATGGTAACGAAGTCCTTGCCGGCGGCGGCCAGTGCGCGGTCGCTGTCGGTGGCGGTAACTTCGATTGTGTCGTTATCCTTGAAACGCCGGGCAGTTTCCTTCACTACGGCGAACACCTCCGGAAGGGCGGCATCAAGATCCTTGGCGTAGTTATCGTACATTTCCTCGCGCAAGTCGTCGATTTTCTTCCAGAGCGGCTCGCGTTTGTCGTAGTCGAGGGTTTCAATCTCCTTGCGGATATCCTCCATCTGCTTCTTGTACTCATTCGCATTGCCGCGCACGCGGTCGCGGATGGTGTCGATGCGTCCTCGAAGCGCGTCGTTGCTGATTGACTTGATTTCCTCGGAGATGGGATTGATTTCATTATTGAGGCGGTTCCAAAGGGGCTTAACGGCACGTTCGCTCTGGTCGCCGAATATCGATTTGAATATTTTGCCGAACACGTTTTTTCTGATTTAAATTTTAGAATTTGGATTTTTGAATAGGGAGAGCTTTGTCGCGGGTGCCGTTCGGCGATCGGATCCGCAGGATGCCGGCCACGGTGGGCGCCAACGCGGTGGCGTTCACCGGCGTGTCGATTTTCTGGGCCGACACGCCCGGCGCAATGATGAATGCCGGCGTGAGTGCCGGTGCAAGTCGATAGCTCTTCGTCACGGGAGGATACTGTTCGTCGTCAACGACGTGCCAGCCCGGAACGTATTCAAGTAGGATGTCGCCGCTGAACCTGGGGTCGGTTGCCAGTCGCAGGGCGCGTGTCTCGTCGGTGGTGGGAGAGAGTATGTCGTTTAGAGTCAGCGCATCGGCCACGCCGCTCATCTTCGTCAGGAAGTTTCGGGCGTCAGCGATTACGGCGGTAGGGTCGAGACGTCTCTCCTCAAGGGCCTTACGGTTGAAATAGACGTTTCGGTCGCGGATTGCCTCCACATATCCGGCGGCTCCGTGGCGCGCCGACAGGTAGGAGTTGAGCAGCGAACGGGCGCGTTTGACCGAGAATTCCCCGCCGGGAAGGCGATAGCGCTTCTCTTCGAGTACGGCCTCGTCATTATGGCCTGTGCCCGTCAGCCATATCACGGCGTTCCCGGCTCCCACATAGCGGTCGATTGCATCGAACAATCGGCCGAGTTGCCGGTCAAGGCGAATATAGGAGTCGGTAGCTTCGGTTTCGCCTCCATCAACGCTGTAGCGGTAGGGAGCGACACTGTATGCAAGGTTAATCACATCCGTGCCCTGACCCGAGGCCGGAAGTTGCTTCAGAAGGTCGATGGCAACATCCGTAATTTCTGAGTTCGCGAGCGCTGAGGATGCGAATTTCTTGTAGACATCGCGGTCCGAATGGCTGAATTGATAACGGAATTGTTTCTTGGCGTCATAGATTCCGGTGGCCCGGACTGTTTCGGCAAGAGGACGCCATTGCATAGTGTCGATTTTTGCCGACACTGAGTTCCGGAAATTGCGGTTGCCGACAGTTGTGGGCAACGCTCCGTAATAGTTTGTGGTTGCCCAATTCCCGGTTGTGTTGTTAAGCCATATCGCTCCCGTTCCGGCATGCCCGGCGAGCAGGATGGCCTGCTGCGGGTCCATGGCAACGCTGTAGATGGTGGTTTCACCGTGGCGTCCCACGGCGATCTCGTCGCTGAGCGTTGAGAGGCGGAGAGCTTCGGGAGTGAATGAGTCGTTGGTGAGAGGTGTTCCCTGAGCGGCGAGCGCGGGGCGTGCCGCGGCCGAAGGATTTTCAGGATCGATGAGCATCCCGGAGGGGATGCCCGTCTGAGAAGGATATGCTCCGGTCTGGAGCATAGCTGTGGCCGTTGTCGCGTCAATGTTCGCAACTTTGAAATCAATGTCACGAAGATAAGCCCCCTGTTCGAGAAGCGTGCGAAATCCCTTCTCGCCGAAATAGGCCTGAAGTTCCTCGATATGGTCGGTCCGCAGCCGGTCGACCACGATGCCGACCACGAGGCGCGGTTGTGACGCAGCGCCGGATGAGGCCACGACGCGGTCGGCCGCATTCGCCGGGGTGGCGAGCGCGGCGATTGTCGAAATCGTGGCTATTGCGTATAAGACGCGTTTCATATCTCTTTATTCTTTCAAATAACGTGCCAATCCTAAATAAATTGCACTCAGCAGCAGGGAGGTCGCCATGAGCGGGAAGAAGGCCGGATTTGCGCTCTGCATCTGGAAGGGCCAGACAATCAGCAGCACGGTCAGGACAATCGTGTCATACCATAGCACTATCCGCGCCGGAAGCCTCCACATTCGCCTGCAATAAATGAAGGCGGGGATGAGCAGCTGCAGCGGATTGAGCCAGAGCAGGAGCAGGTTGGGGGAGGTGGCTTCATGTTCGGAGATAAAAACAAGAAACGCAATCACGCATCCCGCGATTCCGGTCAGTCCGAACCACAATGCGTAGGGCCAGCGTATCACTCTCTTCCTGCGGATCATCACCACGGTAAGGATCACCGCCGAAAGAAACACGATCCACGACCAAAAGAGCGGTGTGAGCCAGAAGGGAGTAGGGGGGAGCGTGGCGTCTCGACGTCCCTCGTTGAGAATCCGGGTGGCCTTCACGACAGGTTCGCCCGAATGCCAACGGGCACTCTCCAACTTATCCATCATCTCCATCGGCACGAACATTTCATCACGACTCCGGAGCGGGCGGTCGAGACCCCCTCCCAGAGCGAGATCTATCCCGAACTGGTACCAGGGATAGTCCGCGTGGTAGGCTCTCATCTCCTTGCGCCATGTGCCATATTTGATTGTGTCAGGAATCAGAATTCTTTCTCCGGCCGCCTCCTCAAGTCGGTCGACAATTCGCGTGGCGCAGTTGTCGCGGACATAATTATAGCGATAAACCCTGTTTTCGGGGAGCACGTCGCGGCGGAGAAGCATCAGCAGCGTGTCGCGCAACGCCGGCGTAAGGTTAAGGTCCTGTTCGACAATCCATCGTCCCGAGGCGACATATTCCGGAAGGAAGTATCGCGTCGGATAGCATCCGGCCATATAGTCGGTCTCCCCATTCACGAAGCGGTAGACGAAATTAGGCTGATCGAAGGAAAAAAGACCGTAATTCCAGACAGTATCCGCTCCCGAAGCATATCGGACGCGTACTGCCTCATGGCCGCAGAGTTCGAAAATCTCGCGGCCCGGCCCGCAGGTCAGAAGGCTGATCGTCACCGTGTCGGCCTCCGCGGGCGCTTCCGGGAGATGGCGGTTGTCGGCCGGGGAGATAACGGGGGCTGCCTGCCGCCGGGCAATTGCCGGCAGCAGGCAGATTATAGCAAGTAAAAGCGTCGCAAGACCGGGAAAAAAGTTGTTGCTTTTTATCCTCATGGTTATCTCTTCAGTTATGTTTACGCGCTTTTACCCTTTATGCCCGGGGCACAAGGATTAATATTCGCAGTTTTTCGGATAGCGGGGGAAAGGAATCACGTCGCGGATGTTCTGCATTCCGGTCACGAACAGCACGAGGCGTTCAAAACCGAGACCGAATCCGGAGTGGGGCACGGTGCCGTAGCGACGCGTGTCCATGTACCAGTCCATCCCTGTCAAACCGAGTTCGTCGACGCGCGCCTGCAGCTTGTCGAAGTTCTCCTCGCGCTGCGAACCGCCGATAATCTCGCCGATTTTCGGGAAAAGCACATCCATGGCGCGGACTGTCTTTCCGTCGTCGTTCAGCTTCATGTAGAAAGCCTTTATCTCTTTCGGATAATCCGTCAGAATCACGGGGCGCTTGAAATGTTCCTCCACAAGGAAACGCTCATGCTCCGACGCCAGATCGGCTCCCCAGAACACCGGGAACTCAAACTTGCGTCCTTCTTTCTGGGCTTCTTCAAGGATTTTCACGCCTTCCGTGTAGGGAAGACGCACGAAGTCGTTCTCCACGACGAAGTTGAGACGTTCCTTAAGCTCCGGATCGAAATGTTCCTGAAGGAAGTCGATGTCGTCGGCACAATGCTCAAGGGCATACTTCACGCAATACTTGATGAATTCCTCGGCGAGGTCCATGTTATCCTCAATCTCATAGAAGGCCATCTCCGGCTCTATCATCCAGAATTCCGAGAGGTGGCGCGGAGTATTGGAATTTTCAGCGCGGAAAGTCGGTCCGAATGTATAGATGCTTCCGAGGGCAGTTGCTCCGAGTTCTCCTTCGAGCTGACCCGAAACGGTGAGCGACGCCATCTTGCCGAAGAAATCTTCGGAATAGTCAGGCTTTCCATCTTCCGTGAGGGGAAGATCGTTGAGGGGAAGGGTCGTCACCTGGAACTGTGCCCCGGCTCCTTCACAGTCGCTCGATGTGATAAGAGGAGTGTGAAAATAATAGAATCCCTTGTCATTGAAGAATTTATGGATCGCGTATGCCAGCGCGTGACGAATGCGGAGCACAGCTCCGAACGTGTTCGTGCGCGGACGGAGATGGGCTTTCTCACGCAGGAACTCCAGCGTGTGTCCTTTCTTCTGAAGAGGATAGGTGGCAGGGTCGGCGGTGCCGTAGACTTCGAGTTCGCCGGCCTGGACTTCAACGCTCTGACCTTTGCCGGCCGAAGCCACCAGCAGTCCCTGAACATGAATCGAAGATCCGGTCGTGATCGGCTTGAGCTCTTCGTCGCTGAAGCGGCTCATGTCGAACACTATCTGAAGGTTGCGGATGGTCGAGCCGTCATTGAGGGCTACAAACTGTACGTTCTTGTTCCCTCGGCGGGTGCGAACCCAGCCTTTCACATCAACCTGTTTCCCCTCGTATTCCTGAGGGGCGGCGAAGATGTCCTTTATGGTTGTTCTTTTAATCTTTTCCATCATTCTTTTCTTGATAGTCCTGTTTCGCGACAGGCGCGATTGACCCGATTTTACTCAAACGATCCCATGCGGAGGAAGTTGACCTCCTCCTGAGTCAGATAGCGCCAGCGTCCGCGGGGGAGATTCTTCTTTGTAAGGCCGGCGAAATATACTCGGTCGAGCTTTGTTACGCGATAGCCCAGATGTTCGAACATGCGGCGCACGATACGGTTTCGTCCCGAGTGTATCTCGATGCCTGCTTGATTGCGGTCGTCGCTGACATAGCTTATTGCGTCTGCATGAATCTCTCCATCCTCAAGTTCGATGCCGTCGGCGATTTTCTGCATATCCTCTTCCGTAATATCCTTGTCTGTCCAAACGTGATAGATCTTCTTCTTGACATATTTCGGATGAGTCAGCTTCGAGGCGAGGTCGCCGTCGTTGGTCAGAAGCAGAACGCCCGTCGTATTGCGGTCAAGACGGCCGACGGGGTAGATTCTTTCCTGACAGGCGTTGCGGACGAGGTCAAGCACGGTGGTTCGGCCGTTGGGATCGTCGCTGGTCGTGACGCAATCTTTCGGCTTGTTGAGCAGAACGTAGCATTTGCGCTCGGGGGTCACAACCTTGTCGTCGTATTCCACAACATCGTTGCGTGTGATTTTCGTTCCGAGTTCGGTCACGACTTCACCGTTTACCTTCACTTTGCCTCCGGTGATATACTCATCGGCTTCGCGTCGCGAACAGATTCCGGCGTTAGCCATATATTTGTTGAGGCGCACTTCTGCCGTCGGGTCGATGTCGTCGATCACATAGTCGATCTGTTTCGGACGCGGAGTGAATTTCATTCCTCCTTGCTGGTTGTTCCATTTCTGGTTGGGATATCCACCGGGGCGACGCTGCTGATATCCACCGGGACGCTGCTGGTAGCCTCCGGGACGCTGCTGATAGCCGTTATTGGGGCGGGGTTGATATCCGTTTCCGGGGCGCTGCTGATAGCCGCCCTGTTAGACACAAATAAAGCTGCAGACGAATAGAGAGGTGTTCATATAGGTGGGGGGCGTATAATTTAAATAAATTG
>CAMWRW010000068.1 GCA_947176755.1 uncultured Porphyromonadaceae bacterium | reverse complement strand
CCGATTACCGGCACGCCGATTACCGGCGTGCTGAGAACCTCCCCGATAGCACCAGAGCCATTTGACTTGGGAACAAGGACTTTGAATTTATCAATATTATCAGGTAGTTTGACATATTTCCGTTTAATCCATTTTGTAACACGATCTCTACCAAGAAGACCATATAGACCAATATATTCTTTTTCATTAGGCGCGCTATCAAAGAACAACTCAGGGAAAATCTCAAAGATACTTGAACCTATATCGAGACGATGTCCTTGACTTTGCCTTCCTTCTGCCCATGGGTTTTCTTTGTACAGATTTTCTGTAAGTTTATAGAGGTCACGGGGATATACAAAATCAGAGAAAGATTGAGGATTATACGATTGAACTTTTCTTAGTATGTTTTTTACTTCAGGGTATGGTGAAAAGAATCCTATCGGGCCACATTTCTCATTCTCATTCCACATTGTTATAGCAATGCCACCTTTTACATCGACGTTACTAAATACGTCAATACTCTTTACCCAATAATCAACGACCTTGAAATGTGGATCAGATAGAATTTTATCATTCCATTCTTTTGGCGTTTTACCGGCCTTAAAAAGGAAACGAGCAGGATGAATCATTGATCCAATGGGAGACAGTTTGCGTCCTAAATCAATGAACAAATGATACAACGGATTGGCTCCGTTTCCATTACCCTCATTTACTTCTTGATACGGAGGATTGCCTACTATTGCTTTAATTTTCACGTCTTTGCCTACGAGGTCGTGAACTTTCTTGATGAAAAGTTCGGATTGATTTTTGATTTTGTTGATAAGGTCTTCGGGTGCCCACATATTTGTTTTCCCTTTGCGGAAGCCGAGAAGAGTCCTACGAGTGATGGCTTTCGCCATTGGTGTCTTGCAGATAACATAGATGTTTTCCGCAACTGCCGCGTCCCAGATTGCCTGATGTTCTTCAAGGGTTTCCGGTGAGAACATTGCATTGCGCAGTCGGGAGCGGTAGACATTATACGCAAGATAGAGTGGGTATAGACCTGACTTGGAATTTATTTCAAGGAGGTGGCTATCGGGAGAGAAAACATCAGCAGTGATATCACCCCGGTCGACGAAGCGCGGTTCTTCGATTGTTTCCGAGAAATCCTCATTGAGGAAAGTATATCCGCCCAGAGTGTCGCTCATGTGCATATTGACCACGCGCCACGGAGTCAGCACGGTTTCTTTGTCCGGGTTGCGGAACGTAGCGAAGATAGCGGCAATGCGTTCAATGCGTTCTTCGATCGAAAGGCGGTCGGCAGCGCGAGCCATTGCGCGGATGCGTTTAGCGGCAGCTGTAAAGATGTCCGGGTCGTAATATTTTTTGAAGGCGTTGAAACGTTGTTTGGTTACGCCACGCGGCATAAATTCTTCCCACGACTGCGGGTCAACAAGTTGGGTGAAGTTGTCAATTGTCAGTTCCTCATCTTCGTTCTCAACCTTTGCTCCATATATCATAAGGGGCATACGAATCGATATGCCGCGAAGAATTGAGATCGCATCTTCTTTAACTTTTTTCTTTTTCTTCAATTCTTCGAGGCGAGCCTTTTCTTCTTCGGTCAGCTCGCGCTTCTTTTTCTTTTCAAGTTTTTCCTTTTCAGCATATTCCTCGTTGGTAAGACCCTGGTCGTTTACGGTGATGTCGTTACTCTTACCCATTGCCTTAGTCTGACCGATTATGCCTTTTAGCTCATCAAACTCTTTGATATCAACATCAGAAAGTTTCATCAGCTCGTCGTTATAGAGGTAGCCGTCCTCAAAACCGTTCTGCACCACTCGCTCGACGTAAACACGTTTTAGTTGCTGAAGCATCTGCTCGGTGTTAAACTTACGCATTTGACTACCTTCCACCGAAATAATCGGGCAGAAATTCAGGAACTCGCCGAGCTGCTTTCTATCGCTTTCGCCCTGCTTGCCTGCCTTGGTTGAAATCTTGGCAGTTTCTGCAAGGACTTTGAGGGTGCGGTCGGGTGCGAAATCAAATACATAGCAATCCTCCTTGACCCTGCCGTTGATAGTTGCCGGAGTCTGTACACGGAAGATTGTCTGCATATATGCAGAGGCAGCGGTGTTGTAGCTCCCCGATAGCATAAACACGCCTGACCACGGCTTAACACTTACCCCGGTAGTAAGGCGACCGCAAGAGAGGGTAATTGTGCGTGTTTGGTCGGGGTCTTTGCCGATAGCATCCTCAACCTCTTTGAGCGCATCATCGTAATCTCTTTCTTCATCTCCATCGCCTGCAACATTGACTATCTTAAAAAGCCTGAAAACAGGGTGGTTTCTCAACATCTCAGCGAGAGCCTTTGCTGCTTTCACCCCAGGCAACATCCAAAGGGTGTGACGGAAGATATCGCGGTATCGCTTGTTGGCAAAGGGATACATACTTTGCTCGTCGGTCTTTGTAAGAAGATTGAGGAAATTTTCAACGTGGGCCTTATGCACGAACTCGCCGTCATCGTTAGTGCGGAAGAACTCGCGGAAGTTGAAAGCTATATCTTCATCGGCATACTCATTCATCAGTCTGCCGAGGTCGTATGTGTAGATATTAAGGCGAGGGAGACCTGCGTAGGGGTTATGATCGCCGGGGTGGTCAATATCCCATTGCGCTTTGGCACGTTGCTCCATAACGTAATCCCACGTGTAGATTTCTTCCTCCTTGAAGTCGTCAAGAAGATTAAAGGGAGTCCCGGAGAGTCGAAGGACTTTAGTTTTCTCTTTGGTAAGTTCCTTCATCACAGCCTTACCAAGTTCGGTCTGCGTACCCTCGTGAGCTTCATCAACTATGATGAGATCCCACGGTGTTGAAAATATATCATTGTTCTTGTCAAAGTTGCCACCGACAAGTTCAGAGCCACGGAGGTCCTGCATAGAGGCAAAGTAGATATAATTTGCTTCGCCCTGACGCGCACGTCGTTCAAGAGACTGGAAGTTATCACCTTTATTCTTAGAGCCGTAAGCCCATTGGGGTGAGTCATAGAAAATCTTGCCGAAATCCTCAAACCAACCTGCATCGACCACAGGGCGGTGAGTGAGGATAAGTACGCGGCGGAAGTCGCCTTGCTTCTTGACAACCTGCAAAGCCGAAAGGGTCTTACCAAAACGCATCTTTGCATTCCAAAGCATTTGATTACCTTTCTTGAATTGCTTAAGGGTCTTGTTTATAGCCTCTCGCTGTTCGGGACGGAAATCAATAGGCGACTGTCCGACGGAAATTTCATGACCTTGTAAAGCCTTGCGCCCCTCTTTGACGGCAAGGATTGCTTTCTTGGCGGTTTCGAGGTCGCACACGAACCATTCGTCGGCTTTTGCATTGGGGTTAAAATATTTATGCGCAATTCCAGATCGCTCCAGCACATGGTGAACTTCATGATCATCAAAGCCTTTAGCTCCTTCTGCGTCTTCATAATAGGCCAGTTCAGTATGCAGGAGTTTATATTCGATACCTGCCGTCTGAGTATATTCTTTGATGCGTTTATGGGCAGCTTCGTTTAGTGCCGAACTGTTTGGGCTCAGGTTGGGCACAGCTAACTCTATTGTGGTGTCGCCAATCTTTACCAACCCTTGATGTGATGAGTGAGGTATGCGCATCACATAGATGACCTTGTATTTGCTTTTGTAGAAATATTCCATGCCGATTATTTAATAAGGTCGATGAATCGGATTTTTTGTTTCGCTTTTGGTGCGCTCCAATCTTTAATGAGAGCGTATGTGCCGTTATGTTTTTTTATATCGCCCGACTTGCACCCCTCGCATTGGCTGATGGTTTCGGTTTCTCCGAAAAGGTCATATACCACAGTGCGACGCTCGCCGCACGTATTAGGGATAACGCCTTTGAGTCCGTCCATCTGCCAAATATTCCAAGAGATAATGTAGGCGATATAAAGCAAGGATTTGAGTTGAGGGTCTTTACCGAACTTTGCCCGATAGTAGTCAACGAAAGTATACAACAACGCTTCGCGGGCAAGGACAAGATTGTCGCCCTGCCACTCGAAACCGTAGATGCTCTGATAAGCCGATTGAGCGGCTTTGAGCCATTCGCCTGAAGTAGATGTATTCTCACAGACGATGCGGAGTTTGCGGTCAAGTAGCCCGATACGACGTTCAACCGGGATAGGTTCACCTGTCACGGTGTCGTATCGGCTTACAAGATATGGGGCTTCGCCACAGGTTATTTCGAGGCGGTTTTCATTAACATAGTCGCGCCAAGTTTTGCCCTCCGGGAAATCTACAGGATCGTTATTAACAATCCATGAGTGGGAGCCATCGGGGTTGTCAACCTCTGTATTGAAAACGCCCTTACGACCGAACCAAGCATTATCAACGAGATTGTTTTGCTTGTTGCATATCCACGACGGAGTGAACACCTCCGCCATTTCACGGCTACGCTGTTGTTGCTCCTGACGAGACTTTACAGATCGTGGCACTATGACATTCCCATTGTCGCCCGTAATGGAGTCAATGGTGATTTGGTCGGCATATTGATAACCCTCTCCACGATGGGAATAGCTATCTGTGGCCCAGAAAATATTCACCTGACACTCGTCTGTGCTCAAGGTATGGTCTTTGAGCAGAGTGTTAAGCAATTCGGGCGAAAATTCTAAAATTTCATTTTCCTGTATGTCAACGAGCGAATTCAATATTGGCGAGTATTAAATAAAGTTAGGATGGTGTGGAGGTTGGGTCTTGGTCAGAGGGCGCCTTGCTCGATTAGGGTGGCGATGCGCTCGATCATGGCGTCGTCTTTGTTTTTGTCGGGGTGAAATCCTGATTTCATGTTCAGCCCGAAGAAGCGTCCGAAGGTCTGCCAGAAACCGGCCCGGAAACTCCCTAAAAAAGCTTTGACTATGTTGAAGGAGGTTTGGTCGGTCTCGCGGTTGATCAGCTTGAGGAGCATTTTTCCCTGACTTTTCGTCATGTTCTTTACAACGGGCTTGTATTGCTCGAAGATGTCTTTCTCAAGCCGCTTGAGATGCTGCTCGCGAACTTTCTTGTCGGGAATCGTCTGGATATATTCGTAGGTCTCGCAAAGGGTGGCGAAGGCGAGTTTTGCGTAGGGGAGGGTCTTGCGGACGTCGCGAACCGTGCGCCAATAGAATTCTTCCTGCTTTTTGTTTTTGAAGTTCAGAGGGGGATATATGAAGATGTCGCGTATGTAGGTGAGGCGGCAGGTGTCGCCATATTCATCAACGATTTTTGTATAGCCGAGATAGGCCTTCACTTTCAGTTCCGGGTCTTGAGCCCGGAGAGTGAAGGCGGCGATGGCTGCAAAAACCGTTAATATCAGAAATACCCTTTTTCTCATCCTTTTCCTTCTTTGAACTTCAGTCGGAAGCCGGGGCCAACGTGGCCTCTGGCTGTTGGCGGCATGGTCGCAGAACCGAGTCTCAATGTCTGATTGCGAATCCTGCCTCTTTCCCAAAACGGAACAGGACCTCGAAAATTGAGACTTGACTGTTAACTTTTGTTGAAAGCTCGCGGCATAGGCCTGCTGCATCTGAATCCAGGGGGGCGGAGGCTGCCGGCTCAAGCCAATGGATGGCGAGCCGATGGAATGCGCGGTTAAATTCTTCAAGCGGCGAGCCGTCGGGGATGGAGTTATATATTTCCTCGATTTCAGGCATCAGATGAGGAAAGAATGGTGTGCGCCCGTACGAGGCATTCCATGCTCCGAGATGTTCGCGACGCCATTTCCCATGGCCGGAGATGAAGGGCCAGGGATTTTCCTGCTTCAGGATGTCGGCGCCTCCGACGAGCGGGATGCTGAGCACACGCAAGTCGGGGCCTCCCCCAATCAGGGTGCGGGCTGCGTCGCGGAGATCAAAGCGAGGCCACGCGGCAAATCCTCCGCGGATTGCCTCGAAATAGGCCGCATACCAGGCGGCCGAAGCCGCCCAGGGAATCAGTCGTCTTGCCATTTGCTTTTGTCGGGGTTAGGGTTGGCGAGAATCCTGTTCCAGCGAATCTTGCCGTCGGTCAGGCTGCGCTCGCCATCAAGCGAAACGATTATGAACACGGGACTGCCCACGATGTGGTCCTCAGGCACGAAACCCCAGAAACGGCTGTCGGCCGAACGGTCGCGATTGTCGCCCATCATCCAGTAATAGTCCATCTTGAAAGTGTAATACTCGGTCTGTTCGCCGTTGATATAAATTTTGCCGTCGCGGATGGCGAGGTCATTCCCTTCGTATGTACGGATGGCGCGTTCGTAGATTGGATAGTTTTCGGGAGTGAGATGGAGAGTGACACCGCGCTGCGGAATCCAGATTTCACCCATGTTGGGGCGAGTCCAGCCGTAATCGGCGCCGAGCGGGAACATTCCGGTCATGTCAAGGAAATTCGTTTCCGACTCTCTCTGGATCGGGCCAATGACTTCGGGCCATTTTTGAATCTGTTGTGCCATTTCGTGAGTCAGAGGCACATCATAGAAGGAGAATCCGGCGGCCTCATGGCGGACCGGACCCATCAGGTCGTCGAGGCGCACCCCGAGTTCTTGCCAGCGAGTGGAGGCGATCTGTCCGCTGACGGGGATAATGTAGTTATATTGCACGTTCTCAGGCTCGGTGATAGCTTTTCCGTTGATGAGAATAGTGTCGTTGACAATCTTGAGCCGTTCGCCGGGGAGGCCGATTGCGCGTTTTACATAGTTTTCGCGGCGGTCGACCGGTCGGACGATAATTTCGCCGAATTTCGCCGGGTTCTGCTTCATGTAAGCGAGCGGGTCGGAAATTCCTTCGCGTCGAAGTTCATGGCAAATCTGGTAATAATCGGGATTTGGAATCTTTTCGGCCACCGTGTCGCCCTGAGGATAATTGAACACTACGATATCGCCTCTTTGAATCTGACGGAATCCGGGGAGACGGTGATATTCGAGCTGAGGATGTTCGATATAGCTTTTCGTGCCGAAGAAGGGCATTGTGTGCTGGGCGAGGGGGAAATGGAGCGGAGTCTGGGGAACGCGGGCGCCATAGACAGTCTTGTCGACCCAAAGGCGGTCGCCTACGAGCAGTGATTTCTCAAGCGAGCTGGAGGGAATCTCATATTGTTGGCCGACGAAGGCGAATATGAAATAGATAAGCACGAGAGCATAGACGATAGCATCAACCCATGCCATTACAGTGCGGGTCGGGCCGGTCTTGGATTTCCACCAGTTCCAGGGGATATATTGCGTCAGGTAGATGTCGATTAGCAGGAGCCATATCAGCAAGAGCCAGGGATTGCCCATGAGAATAACCCAGAGGAAGAAGATAAGCGAGACAATCCCGAAACGTATCCATCGGGAGGTTGTGACTTTCCCGAGGCGTTCCTTCAGAGAGGCTTTGCGGGAGCTTGAGGCGCGAGAGTTATCCCGATTGCTATTATTTCCGTCCATTTCTATTGGTAAAGATAAATTCAGAATTATAGGTCAGAGAGGCCGAGGGCTTCCGAGACCGTGTGCCATCCGGGATTCGCCGCGAGATATTCGGCGCATACGACAGCGCCCAGCGCGAATCCACGTCGCGATTTGGCGTCGTGGGTAATAGTGATCGAGTCCACATCGGAGTCCCATGTAATGGAATGAATTCCCGGCACTTCTCCCTGTCGCCGGGCGGCAATCGGGAGGACCGAGGGCTCTGCGGATTCTCCGGGGAGGGGTTCGCACCAGCCGTTATATCGTCCGGATTCCTCGATTATTTCCTCGGCGAGGGTGATTGCCGTGCCGGAAGGATGGTCGAGCTTATGGATATGGTGGACTTCCTCCATCCGGGCTTCATATTCCGGGAATCTCTTCATGATGCGCGCGAGGCGTCGGTTGATGTCCATGAAGATGTTGACACCGATCGAGAAGTTGGAGGCCGCGATAAGCGAGGCTTTGCCTTGGTCGCAGAGGGAGCGGAATTCAGGCAGGGAGTCATACCAGCCCGTTGTGCCGCAGACGACCGGGACGGAGGCCGCGAAAGCCTTCCGCAGATTGTCGACGGCGGCGTCGGGGCGTGTGAATTCTATGGCTACATCCGATGTGCGAAAAGCCTCGGAATCGAACTCATGCCGATTGTCGGCGTCAATACGCACGGAAATCTCATGGCCCCTTTCGAGAGCCACTTCTTCTATCATACGGCCCATTTTGCCGTAACCAATCAGAGCTATCTTCATTGAAAAAGTGTGTTTGATATTAACGGAGCGGAGTTTAGAAACCGAATGCGACGTTGTCGATGTACATCGTGATTCCTTCCGTGCCGATAAATGCTTCCCCGCAGGTTGTGCTGGCCATTACGAGGACATGGGTCGGGGTTTCATCCGCATCGGCCCACCCGATTTCATGGACCGGCACGAGTTTCCCCTTCGAGTTATAGGCATAATAGGCCTTTTGTCCGTCGAGCAATCCCATGTAGGGTTTGTAGAAGGATTTTCCGGTGATGTCTCCATAATGGATCGGGAGCTGATGTCCTTTGGTCCAGGCTACGGATTTGGCAAAGCGTTCACGTCCCGTGCCGACCCGGTGGGCATAGATATTACCCTTCTCATCTTCCCAACGCTTCTGAAGGAGCACGTAGACTTCGGCCTGATCGCGGCCCTGAAGGGTTTTCTTCGAGCCGAACCCCGTCGATTTCACGCGCGTGTTGACATTCGGCATGTCGACCCTCAGGTCATAGACAAGAGCTTTGGGACGCTTCTGATAGGGCATTCCCATCTCCATTTTGGAGTAAGGGCTTTTTGTGGAGGAGATCGGTTCGACGAGTCGGCCGAGGAAAAGCGTTCCCGTCACCATCACGTCCATGTTGATCATGCCGAGCACCTTGACGTGTTCCATCTTGGTTTCCAGCTTGGCGACGCGGTTTCCTCCGAGCATGGCGGGGCTCACCGTGTTGGAGCCCTTTACGATTCCGGAAACCTTGGCGTAGACATTGCTTGAAGCCCAGGGAGAACCTCCGGAATTTGAATAAGCCACATTGCCGCGTATTGTTTTCTCCGGGCCGATGGCATAGATTGTCTTTTTCGCTCCGCCGATCAGTTTCGACTCCGTGATTTCACGCGTGACCCAGTTGGAGAAATCTCCGAATTTGATTTTCTCGAGGGTGAGGGCCGAAGCTGCGGACGCGGAGAAAAAGAGCAGTGTGGCGGGAAGGAATCTGAGCAAAAAACGGTTCATCGTGAGATTGATTGACGGAAATGGTCGGCCCATGCCTGACGGTTGGGAGTTGCCATCATCACCATCGTGGTCTCCTGCCCGCTGACGGGGAGGATGATGACCGTGACTTCGCGACCTTCGAGAGTTCCTTTGGCAATTGCGCCGTCGACGCCTCCTATAGTCTCCTTTTTCACGACCTGATTGTCGAGTTTGAGCTGGCTGGCGAGCTTGCGGCAAGTAAGGAATGCGCCCTGCTGGCCTCCACCTTCGGATTCCACATTCGTGATCGAGAGGCCAAACGACCCGTCGGGATATTTCACAAGAATCGTGCTACCCTTTTCGACGATTGAGCCGGCCGGGATGTCGAAGTTGAAGCCGTTGTAGCTAAGGGGGATAAACCAGGGCATTTCTGCGCTTGTGCCCTCATGGGGGGCAGCCGGCTGTTGGGCTGACGCGGGAGCGCCGGCGAGGAGGAGGGCGGAGAGCGCCAGGGCTGAGAGTATATTTTTAATTTTCATAGAGGTCGTTTTAAGTGGTTTAATAATCGGCTATATGTGTAGAACGTGAAAAAGTTACGTCCCGATATATTCAACTCTCTTTAAAGTCGTCGTCCGGAGAGAGGAAGTGTCGGATATTTGCTTTTATTTCCTCGCGGACAGGACGTCCGGCGGCTCTGGCGACAGTGAGGATTACGTCGTCGATGGATACATCGGAGTCATCGGTTTCGGTAAGAATTCGGTCGGGGGGACACTGCCTGACAGTATCCTCGTTGAGAAGAGGTCCGAAGGAGAGCCAACAGCCGGAGCGGAGCAGCATGGCGGCCGTCAGAGGATTCTGTCGGAAGCCATGAATGGCCCAGTTCTGGGTTGGTTTGAGATCGCGTCTCATGCCGGCGATAATGTCGTGTGACTTCACGGAATGGATAATCATCGGCTTGTGAAGTTTCTCGGACAATTCGATGTGGCGTTTGAAAATCTGGAGTTGTCGGAAGAGAGGTGACGCATTTTTCGCAAGGTCGAGACCACATTCTCCGATGGCGACGACTTCAGGCCTTTCGGCGAGCGCTTCGAGCATCTGCCAGCAGCGGTCGTCGACCTTATCGGCCGGTGTCCAGGGATGAATCCCGACGCTGTATGCCTGATCGGGGAGGAGCTCGGGGAGTTCCTCAAGAGGAAGCATGATGGAAACGACAGCCTCCGGTTGAGGGGCCGGATGATGGGTATGGATATCAAGGATTTTCATAGACGAAAGAGTATAACTGAAATAAACAGAGGGCTGCGGGTTCGGTCAGGGGACGGGATCCCATCCCGAGCCGCCCCATGGATGACATCTCAGGATGCGGCGGAGTGCCAGCAGCGAGCCCCGCGCGATGCCGTGGCGGGAGATTGCCTCGGCGGCATATTGGCTGCAGGTCGGAGTGAAGCGGCAGGAGGCCGGAAGAAGCGGAGAGATAGCTCCTTGATAGAACCTTATAGGAGCCACCGCCAGTTTCCTCACGAGGTAATGGCGACCGCCGGCAGGTGAAGGGTTCTTGATGTCAGGACTGCACATCCGGAGGAGTTTGAGGATTGTTGATTTGTTTTTGCAATTTCTTTCTGAGAAGGTCAAGCAGCTTAATCATGGCTTTCTCGACATCCTTATAGTCGGCATTCTTATCGTGAAGATAAATGAAAGCGACCTGCACCGACCCCCCTTCGGGGAGAGATGAGGCGAATTGGCGGAGTTCAGAGCGGTTAAGCCGAAAAGCCTCTCGGATCCGACGGCGCATGAGGACGCGGTCGACAGCCCGGCGGCGTTTCTTCTTCGGGACAGTGACCATCATCTGGAGCGGAGCAATGTCCCGGGGAAGTCCATGTTTGAAATTTTCCTGAAGCCGGTCGGCCGTAAGATATCGCCACTGGGCGCGTAACGGATATTCGAACAGCGATTTGCCGCCGCTAAAAAGCCCCTCGACGAGCGATCTGTGGCGAAGTTTGTCGCGCTTGGGAAAGCGCAACGACGGGGCCACACCGGAAATATCCTCCGATGTCGACTGCCGGCACTCCTGCAACCCGTCGGTCGGTGAGCCTGCATGAGCCACATTATCATTAAGAACGGATTCGTTCATTCTGCAAAATTACAAATTCCGCGCTATCCGACAAAATTTACGCCATTTGTTCCTCTATCCTGCAATATTACATATCGCGGACCATGATTATGAGATAAATTTACCTGTAACATTACATTATTTCTTCCATTACCGCAGAATTATGCTAATTTAGCATCGAATATGGAAGGGAACCAATAAAGAATGAGTCACAAATATTTTAAAGCACAGAATCATAAATTATCAGGCCACTTTCCGAAGCCTTATATTCCTTAAATACAATCATACACATACTTATAAAGAAATGAATTGCAAACTGATTGGTCAATTTGTTCAGCATCTTGAAGTGACGCTGGAGCCGGGCGAGGATTTCTATGCCGAAAAGGGTTCGATAATCTATCTTGATTCTGGAATAGAGAAAGAATTGAGTTTAAACGGGTGGGGACTGGGAAAAATACTTGGTGCGAAATTTTCCGGAGAATCGATATTCATATTAAGATTCTATAATATCACCAACAGGCCCCGGAAACTTGTTTTGGGCAGTCGGTTCGGGATGGTGCCTGTGAAGCTCAACGGAGAAACAATGATATGTCATCGCGGAGCATACGTCAGTTCGAGCAAGAAAGTGAATGTCACGACGAAGTTGTCGATCAGCGGGCTTACCGGAGGGATGGGTCTGTTTCTTCAAAAAATCCAGGGGTGCGCGACGGTATTTCTTGACTCCCGCGGAACGCCGATCACGGTCAGCCTCAATCCCGGGGAAATGATAGAAGTCGATGAGGATCATATAATCGCGCTATTGAATATAAGCGAGGCGCAGATTCAGTCGAACTGGTCGCTTGGAAACATACTTGGCGGAGAGGGTTTGAGTCTTCTAAGGGTCACCGGCCCCGGGACGGTCTATCTCTCGCCGGGAAAAAATATAAGGACAACAAATGGGTAAATGTAAATATTGCGGGCAGGATGCCGGTTTGCTGAAAAGCAAACATCCGGAATGCGCGGAGCTCCACGACAATGGAGTTGCGCGCCTCGGCGGCGTGTTGGCCTCCTGTTTCGAACGCAAAGAGGATTTTTATCTTCATGCAGGAGAAATCGAGAGTATATGTCGCGCTTCATATATATGCGAGACGGAACGCAATGAAATCTATTGCCGGGTCTTTGATGAGTCGGTCAACCGTTATCTCGACGATGGGATAATAGATGGGGATGAAGAGCGGACAGTGGCGCGCTTTATCCAGTTTTCGGGTCTGCCCCAGCAGCGGCTCAATGCCGGGAAATCATTGGAGAGGGTGGTGCAGTCGAAAGTGTTGCAGGAGCTGCTCGACGGCAGAATTCCCGCGCCGCGTGTTTCCGTTTCGGGAAATTTTCCGTTTATGCTCAGCAAGACGGAACATTTCGTATGGTTCTTCCGGGACGTGACGCTACAGATGCAGAAAGTCCGTCGCGAGACCGTCGGGCGCACCCGCGGGGTCAGTATTCGGATATGCAAAGGAGTCTATTACCGGACCGGAGGCTTCCGAGGACATCCGGTCGAGACAACCTATATGGACCGCGTAGGCACCGGGGAAGTTTGTCTCACTGACAAGAACCTTTATTTCCATTCTCCGGCCAAAAGCCTGAAGATTCCTTTCTCCAAAATTCTGTCACTCGATCCCTATTCCAACGGCTTGGGAATCCAGAAAGACGGGGCCAACGATAAGCCGATGTTTTTCGAGAATCTCGACAGCTGGTTTTGTTACAACGTGATTTCAAACCTGAAGTGAAGGAGTTGCAACATTACAGCGTAAGATTTTTCGGAAGTAAGGCAGGAAACTGAAACATTATAAAAATAAAGGTTCGACATGGAAAATGATTAATTTTGCATTACCGAAATCAAAGGGATCATCCATCTCAATCGGAGCATCCGGACATATTGGCCGACCGTTGTCAAGCGATGACCAATTATGCCAGCCGAGTCAGGAGGC
>CAMWRW010000067.1 GCA_947176755.1 uncultured Porphyromonadaceae bacterium | reverse complement strand
AGTGCGCGAAGCCTATAAAGGAGAGGGAGACTGGGTAAGCAATGGCAACCTGGTTATCCAAGACGGTAAGGTAGGCGTGCTGACAACAAAGAGGAACGAGTATGGGGAAGTTACACGGATGTTTGAGGCGGCTAAAGCCGCTACCAGTAAGAAAGAACTGGAGCGGACGGAGGCGATGATCAGCATTCGTGCTGCGATGAAGAAACTGATAGCCGGGCAGATTGAGGGAGCGAAGGAAGAGTACCTTACTGCCCTCCGCACGGAACTTCAAAAGGCATACGACAATTTTGTCGGGAAGTATGGAAGATTGCAGGATAATTCCTTTATACTTGATGATATTGACGGATATACCATACAGGCACTGGAGAGATGGAAGAACGGCAAGTTTATTGGACTTTCAGACATCTTCACAAAGAACTCCATTAAGCCTGCACTGAAACTTGACGGGAAGAAGACACCGCAGGAGGCTGTGGCCTTATCATTGGCAGAATACGGATATCTCCGTCCGGACTATCTCGCCAAGGCCATAGGAGATAGCTGGGCGGATCAATGCGGCGACTTTGTGTTCCTCAAACCCAACAGTGTGGATGATTATGTCACTCGCGATGAGTATCTGAGTGGGGACGTAGTAACCAAACTTGCTGAGGCGCGCGCGGCCACGAAGAAAGACAAAGCGTTCGAGCGGAATGTCAAGGCACTTGAGGAGGTGCAGCCGGACCGCATTCCGTTTGATGATATTGCAATTCATCTGGGTGCAAGATGGATTCCTGAATCAATTCTCAATGATTTTGTCAATGACATTTTCGGAATCCACGCAGTTTACAGCAACCGCAATCGCAGATGGGATCCTGAAAAGAAAACATATATCAGCGACCAAAAGAGTGGCGTGCGTTATGTTCCCGAGACCGATTCATTTGAAATCAATATTGAGAAAAAAGAACTCGGAGGAGAGGCACAAGACTGGGAGACACCGAAAAAGTCGGCCAAAGAGATTCTTCAGGCAGCGCTTGAGGATAAGACCCTACTCATCAAGTATAAGGACAAGGAGGGGAACGAACATGTAGACGAAGAGCAGACCGAACTGGCGAATCAGAAGATAGCCGACCTCCGCGAACGCTTTGAGTCATGGTTGCCGAGTGACCCGGAACGTGTGGATATGTTGGAGCAGACGTATAACGACCGCTTCAACCGAACCGTCATACGTCACTTTGACGGCTCACATCTTGTAGTCCCCGGCTTGATGGGGAAGGAACTCCGTCCACATCAGAAAGATGCGGTATGGATGCTCATCAACAACCGGGGAGGTATAGTCGACCACATTGTGGGAGCAGGCAAGACGCTCGTCATGCAATCTGCCATCATGGAGATGCGAAGAATGGGAATCGCCAAGAAGCCCATGATAGTGGCGTTGAAGTCAACCGTATCGCAAATCGCACGAGAATTCAAGGAGGCCTTCCCCTCTGCAAGAGTCCTCGCCCCGAACGACAGCGACTTCAAGAAAGAGAACCGAAAGAAATTCATCGCCAATATCTCGCTGAACGACTACGACTGTGTAATTCTGAGCCATGAGCAATATTGTATGCTTCCTCATACGGAGGAGGCAGAGCGGGCTGTGATTGATGAACAGTTGTGGCAACTCAACAATATGATCGATTATCTCTACGGTACGAACGACACGAGCCAAATGACTAAGAAGCAGATCAAGGCATTGGAAAAGCGTAGGAACAATCTTACGGCTACCTTAGAGAAACGCCTGGATCGCAATGTTGACCGTGAATTTTGCTTCGAGAACCTGGGAGTGGACTATCTCTTTGTGGACGAGAGCCATCAGTTCAAATCCCTCCCTTACGTTACCAGTTACCAAAAGATAGCCGGACTCGGAGATCCGCAGGGAAGCAATCGCGCAGTCGCTCTGCTGACCGGCATCCGTCATCTTCAGCGCATGCATCAAGGAGACAAGGGGACTGTATTCCTTTCCGGAACCACCATCACCAACTCTCTTGTGGAGATGTACAATCTACTGAACTACTTGCGGCCGCGCAAACTGGAAGAGTTGGGAATGCCGACCTTTGATGCATGGGCCAGTACATTTGCCATACACTCGGCAGAACTGGAGGCCGGAGTGACAGGTACATTCGCCATGAAAGACCGCTTCAGGAACTTCGACAATGTGCCGGAGCTCTCGCACCTCTATACCGAGATTGCTGATGTGCGCAACGACATGAACCTAAAGCTTCCAAAACCAGCCGTTGACGGCCGGAAAGTAATCGTACCTGCAAGCAATTCGATGCAGGAGATAAATTCCGAAATCGTGAATATGCTTGAAAGTAAGGATGGCAGTTACTTCGGAATTCATCCGAAAGACCCAAGGAAATTTCCATGGGGATTAAGGGCATCGAGTCTATCGGCTAACGCGGCTGTGAGTCCCCGACTTATATTTCCGCATATGGAGGACAATGGAGGTAAGGTACATGCTGTCTGCGAAAATGTCAAGAAGTACTATGATGAAATGGCGGAGCAAAAAGGCGTGCAGCTTATTTTCTGCGAATTAGGAGTGCCGGGAAAAGACAAGGAATATGACGCATACACCGACATCATCAACAGGCTTTCTAATGATTACGGCATTCCGAAAGAAGAGATAGCCTACATACAGCAGGCCCCTACCGAGGAGAAGCGCAAAGACCTCTTCCAAAAAGTTAGGGACGGCAAGATACGTGTCCTAATCGGAGGGACAAAGAATATGGGGACCGGGGTGAATGTGCAGGACCGCATCACGGACGCGCACATGCTGACCGTGCCCTGGACTCCGGCGGCGTTGGAGCAGTGCATAGGTCGCGCGGCACGTCAGGGCAACATTGTGGCGCGGGACTTCATGGGCAATAAGGTGAGAGTCCATTATTATGCTACCGAGGGAAGTCTTGACCTCTACAAATACCAGTTGCTTGATGCAAAAGGGAAGATGATCAATCAGGTCAAGATGGGAACAGTCAATGGAGACCGTTCCTTTGATGAAGGTTCGGTAGATGAGGATGGCAATATGGATCCGGCAGAAGTAGTAGCTATCCTTTCGGGCAACCCAGTCATATTTGAGAGAGCCAAGCAGGAAAAGGTTGTGAAGAAACTCCGCGCACTGCGCAACGGTTTTGAGCGCGACTATCAGCGTAAGAAGGCGAAATACACCGAGCTGCAGGCCCGGGAGGAAAAACTTGCTCGTCTCGTAAGACTAAACGAACGAGACCGCGCTGATTTAGCTCGAGAGGGTTTCAAGCCGGACGATAAAGGAGTCTATCCCACGAAATTCACCATCATGGAGGGTTACAGCCGCTATGGAGGCAGGACATTCGACAAGCCGAAAGAGGGTGGAGAATACCTGCTGAAAATGCTCGAAGAAGGTAAAGAGGTAACCCTGCAAGGGTTCGGCCAACGTGCGAAAGTCGTAACCGTCAATGAAGAAGGTGCAGGAGGACTCTTCTCTTCCTACCGTGTGCTTCAGATAGGAGACGGAGAGCGCGACATCAAATACACCGTGCGCCTTTCAGACGATGCGACAGCGGCAGGCACGGCATTCCGCAACCTGCTGAAACGAATCATCGACAAAGGCGAGATATTCAAGCGTGAACTTGACGAGACCAAGCGACAACTCGCTGGAATGAACATCGGAGACGGGGTATTTCCGAAGCAGGCGGAACTTGATGAGGCCGTGGCCCGACTCAAGGAGCTGAATGCGGAGTATAACCAACTCGGTAAAAATACCGATAGTCATACCAACGGGGATGGGAATAAGTATCGTCTGATTGAGGAGCGCGGACTTCTTGATTTCCTTAATGGACAGCCGCTGAAGAAAGGCTACCGCTATTCGCAATGGGCGAATATGGGTGTGCTTCCTCCCATGACTGCAAAGGAGAATGGAGAATGGAGGGCCCCGATGATATTCAGCCAGTGGGAGCAGAGCGAAGAGGGAATGCGTAAAGCCAACGGCAAGGCAGACCTTGTGCAGGGCAATGGACGCACAACGGGCGATGTAGCCTACAATCCTTATTTCCATATCCGTACTTCTCCACTCAACGACCAGTTCAGCGCAGCGTATGACCGTCCGGAGCTTCTCGTTGTTGAGGGTTACTATCCCGAAAGCGAAGAGACGAGCGGATATAGGGCAGAGGGAGCGAAAGACGCTGTCGGCCTTATGGACTGGCATAGCGGAAGTGTGAACGGTCAGTTGAGCGATGACACAAAGGTTCAGACTATGCTATCTCGCTATTTCAAGCCAAGCCGCATTGTTCCGTGGAGTGAGGTTGCTGACCTCATCATGGAGCGCGTAGGAGACCAACGGATAACATTCCCAATCAATGCCGTTCCTCCTATGCTTCGTGCCGAACTTGCTAAGCGTGGTGCAAAATTCGGAGACATCAGCGGAAGCGTGGCTGAGGCTGACATTCCTATGCTCAATGAGCTGCGCGACCGCGTGAACGCGGGAGAATGGGATGCAGGACTGGAAAAAGCTCGAGAGTATCTTTCGGCTTACGAGTCGTCGAAGGAAGCTAAAGAGACGCGTGTAATGCAGCTTGCCAACAAACTGAACACGCCGGTGCGGGTGATCAGTGATGAGGCTGAAGTTGAAGCTCTCCCCTCTCGGCGGGAGCGGAGGGCTAAAGGATGGTGGAGCAGCAGGACCGGCGAAGTCGTTGTCGTATTGCCCAACAATGTGAATGTGGCAGACGTGGAGAACACGGTTGTGCATGAGATTGTGGGGCATAAGGGACTGCGTGCCTTTATCGGAGAGGAGCGTTTTGATGAGTTCCTTGATGAGGTCTATAATCATGCTTCCGGGTCTATTCGTCGGAAGATAGACGCGATGACGGATAAGATGATGGACGATGAGGTTGACCGCCTCCGGGAGAAGATGAGAAAAGAGCATGAGGCGCGTGGCGAGAATCCGGAAGAGGAATACTATTCCGACATGGGGAAGGCTCGCATTGAGGCGGAGAAGAGGCGTGAGGAGTACCGCCGGGAAGCGACTGAGGAATATATGGCGGACCTCGGAGGACGCATAGGCGACGAGGGTTTTGAGAAGATGAGCCGTGATGAGCAGACGTTCTGGGGAAAGATCAAGTCGAAGGTTCAGCAGTTTCTTGACAAGTTCCTGCAAGGGTTGAAGATTGCGAAAAGCATCGTGTTGAGGGATAAGGATCTTTCTTATATTCTGTTCAAGAGCTGGAAGAATGCGAGGGAGACGAAAATGGGTCACGGGGATGTGTTCATGGAGGCTAAGGATGCGGTGAGACGTGATGGCACACGTTTCAGCGAACCGAGAAAGCATGAACTTATGGAGGTGCGTAAGGAAATGGTAGCCGATCGGATTGAGGAGCTGTTTGATAAAGCTGTGGAAGGAAAGTTAACAGGAAAGCCTGTTGTAGTTGGTCAGCTTACGAAAGCCGGACGGAAATTTCTTGAGAAACTTTCTGGTTTGGAGATGAAGGAGAACGTATCTTTTGTTCTGAATCCGTCAGATCTCGTACATATGTACAGAGATCACTTCGGGGCTAATGAGAAGGATAAAGGGAATAATATTCCTTTGACACGAGAGGATATCCGGTTAATTGGCGAAATAATTAGTCATCCACAGAAAGTAGTGTATGGCAAGGAACCGGACGGACAAAAACGTAATCTGTTCTATTTCCTTTCGTCGGCTAAGGAAGGAACATATAATATGCTGGAAATCTATGGAGACCGAAAGGGAAATCTTACTGCAAAGACCTTCTATAAAACAAAAAAGGCCGTATCCCAACGCGTTCTGTCCTTAATGAAGTCCGAACACCTTACGTCCGTAACGGATGGGGCAAGCCTTTTAGATGGTGCGAAGTTACCGAAATTTTTTGAATATCCCAAATCTGAGGGTGAAGAGGATGTGATTCGTTTCCGGGATCCGGATATGGAGCTTGAGGAGACGATTACTAAGATGAAGGTCGAAGCAGCGGCAGCCAACGGCGCGGACTTTAAGGCGAAGCAGGACGCTATGAGGGCCATAGGCGGCAACCTGAGCAAGCTACGTCAGGCAATGGCGCGGCAGAGGGAATATGACATCACGACCGTGAAGTCAATGACCGACCTGTCGAAAATCCTTCTGGACGCAGGACTTCTCGACGACCTGAGCAAGTATGAGACCAAGCGCATACTCTCAGCGATAAAGGACGCTGTGGGAAGGGAGGACACATCGAAGCAGGTGCAACGCCTTATGGACATTATGGTTGACAATCAGCTACGCATGGGAGCAAACTACTTCGGTAAGCTCCTGAGCGTGAAGGGAAGCCGCATAGACGCAAGAGGCATCGAGGTTCAGGGCGAGCTTGACCCGGATGGACAGAAGATTGCTCAAGTAGTAAAGAAATCCACCACCCGAACGCTTGACGATATTGACAACATGATGGCCGAGGCCCAAAACCGCATGAGCAGCACGGATCAGGCAGTGGCAGACGAGGCCACACTTGAATATGCAGGATTGCAGATAGCTCATCAATACGCGGAGGAAATCCGGGAGAGCAAGAGTGAGGAACGCGACCTTGCCGCATCCATCAAGGAGGCTCAGGATGAATACAAGCTGGGCACTATGACCCGAGAGGCATATCTCCAATATAAGGGCGCCACCGAGGAGGCCATACGCCAGAACAAGATAGAGCGTGCGGAGGCGTACCGGAGCCTGTCGGAGCAGCTTGGAGGGGTTCTGGGTGAGAGTGTGAGCCGCGCTAAAGCTTGGCGCCAGGAACAAAAAGCGAGAGTCGAGGAGATACATCATAACGCCAACTCCGACATGAAGGGAAGGCCGACCAACGAACACCACAAGGCCGACCGGCTCCAGAAGTTTGTCAACAACGGAATCCTCCGTTTCCTTCTCGCTCCATTGGGAACCTTCGACCAGATGCTACGCATGTTCGGAAGCAAGAGCGTGCGCGGCGAGGGCTACCTGTGGAACCGCTTCATGCGCGGATGGGTGGACTGCACCGAGAAGGAATACACCGGCTATCAGGAGGCACTCAAAACACTGGACAAAAAGGTCAGCGAGGTATTCGGCAAGGATATGAAATGGGGCGACCTCTTCGCCATGGAGCGGCGAATGCCAAAAGCGTCCGTGAGATTCTGGGACGGAGGGGAAATGCGCGACCATGAGCTGACGCAGGGAAACCTTCTCTACATCTACATGACAGACAAAATGACGGACGGACGCATGAAGCTCCGACGCATGGGAATCACAGAGGAGGATGTGGAGCGCATAAAGGATTTCGTCGATCCGCGATTCATACAGCTTGCCGACTGGATGCAGGAGGAATATCTTACTGAGAAGAGGAACGGTTACAATGAGGTGCATAAGCGAATGTTCGGCACGTCGATGGCAGCCATTGAGAACTATTTCCCCCTGAAGATTCTCGCCAATGCGAGAATGGAGGATGTGGACGTGGCCGAGCCGGAGGCCGGCAGCCAAGTTTTACCGGCGACCTCAACGGGGAGCATCATCAAGCGCAAGAGGAACAACCTTGCCCTCGACGTGACAGGCGCGGACGCTTTCAGCGTGATTCTGGATCATATACAGCAGATGGAACGCTGGGCAGCCTTCGCGGAGTATAACCGGGATCTGAACACACTGCTATCGTACAAGCGGTTCAGGAATCAGGTGATGAACATGACGAGCGCATACGGAGCGGGAAAAAACCTCTGGACCAACTTCCGCAATGTAGCTGCAATGGCCGCCGGAGCATACCGGCCCCCGATCGCACCGCTTGACAAGGCGGCAGTGAACGTGGCAAAGGGTGTGACGGCGGCAAAGGTTAGCTTCCGTATGTTTACAGCCCTGAAACAGTTCCTCTCCATGCCGGCATACGTATCGGACAGCAATCTGATTTATCTTGTAAACAATATTCTCAGCCCGGACGAGGCATGGTGGTGGGCTATGGACAATCTGCCCCTTTTTGAAAAGAGATGGAAAAGCCGCATGGCCGGAGACCCGCGACTACTGAAATCGGATATGGATTGGAAGATGTGGAGAAGCCGTATTGTAGAGGTAGCAGGACGTGTCGGCATGTCGCCCAACGCATTTGTGGACGCTCTGACTGTAGCGATCGGCGCACGCTCGATGTACCAGACTAAGCTGACGAAGTACAAGCGATACGGATACACTCCTGAACAGGCGAGGAAACGAGCCTTGCAAGACGCAACAATCCTCTTCAACCAGACGCAGCAGTCGAGCGAGGGAGCATTCCTCAGCACGATGCAGGTAGACCGCTCGTGGCTCAGCGTACTGTTTACGATCTTCCGCAACTCTTCCATGTCGTACACCAGACAGCTTTATGACGCTTTGCGCAATATTCGCCACCGTCTGAGACCCGGCTACAAGGGAATGACCGAGGAATTCATGGCGAAGCAGATGAGGCGTGACGGCATAGATCCAGACAAAGCGGACCGGAACGCCAAGCAGGAATACCGGCGCGGACTGATACGCGACATAGTGCGCGTTGGAGTGTTCGGCTATGTCCTTCAATTCGCGTGGAACTTAGGCGCGTACCTTCCTTATCTTCTCTTCGGCAAGAACGCAGATGAGAAAGAGAAGATGTGGGACGACGTGCTGAACCACTCCATGTTTGGCAGCGTGGAAGGCCTGACCGGAGGAGACGTTATGAGCGCAGCAGGGGAAATGTGGATGAACGGCGAAGGAAATCCGGAGCAACTGACAAAGGACATGCCGCTGGCAAGCGATGTGGTCTCAATCCTGAGAAGGATGGATAAAGACTATGTGTCGGCCATGAATGACGTTGTAAACCTTCTGGTACAATCCGGCTTAGGCTTCAATCCCCAGTCGCTCACCGACGCAGCAGTCGCCGTCATGGACTATTGCGGAGAGGACTCACAGACCTCACGCGAGTGCGCTCTTCTTATATTGAGAATCATCAACTGCCCCCAGAGCCAGATAGACAAAATCTATTTCGACGAGATCGACGCGACCGGCGAAGAGGCATCCACCATGACCCCGGAGGAAATTGCAGAGAGATATGCGGAATACAAGTTGAACCGCAACGCTCCCCTGACCGGTTGGGCATACGACGAGGAAGGAAGAAAAAATGCGATGGAAAAACAGCGTAAGAAGGCGAAAAAGGCTATGAAGGAGCGCCTGACCTCCACCGCCGCCAACCAAAGGACGCGTGAAATTCTTGATCGCTTCGAGGAGGTTTCGGAGCGGGAGCGGGAGCTTAATCGTCTGAGGAAAACGGATCTTCCGGCTTACCGCGCGGGGCTTGAGGAACTGAGGGAGAGTGTGGACATGGAGAGTCACCGGAGGGTGAAGCGATATGATCATGAGATCAGGCGTCTTACGGAGGAGTGGTTGAGCGCGAAGACTCCGATGGAGGCGGATTCGATAGCTCGGGCAATGTTTATTGCGAGGACGAATATGCTTGAGGATCTGGAGATAAACAAGGCGCAATAGTTAATCGGGCCGAGACGTTGGGAAGGGTTATATTTGCGTCCCGGCATGAAAATAATTGAAAAAAGAGATGGGAAAGAAGAAACTTCACAGGGTTAGCAAGGTTTTACCGAAAGCGAGGTATGACTCGCTGGCGGAACAGAAGGTCCGCCGGGGAGGGAAGAAGGCGTTTGATGTGTTGATGGAGGCTCAGCACTGCTGGATGCTGATGGACCAGTTCCGGCGAGACCGAGAGCGGAACAAGAAGTATGCCTACGGGAAGCAGTGGGATGATGTGGTGTGTGTGGATGGGCGTCGGATGAAGGAGTCGGAGCTTATCAAGCGTCAGGGGAATTTACCGCTGAAGAATAATCTTATCCGGAGAATGATCAGGAATGTGCTTGGGGTTTATGAGAGTCAGGATAAGGAGCCGACATGCACGGCGAGGGACAGGGATGAACAGAAGTATGGAGAGACGATGAGCACGGTTCTGCAATACAATATGAGCCGGAACAGGATGAGGAAGGTGAATTCACGGAGCATGGAGGAATTTCTTATCTCCGGCTTTGTCGTACACCGGAAATGGCACGGATGGCGCAACAACACCCTCGACTGCTGGACCGACTATGTGCAGCCCAACAACTTCTTCATCGACCCAAACATGAGGGATTTCCGGGGATGGGACGTGAGCTGTCTGGGCGAAATCCACGACATAACCTATGGTGAGCTGATAAGCAAGTATGCGCACAGCCCGGAGGAGGAGCGGAATCTGAGGGAGATATATAGTCATGCATCGAACCGGAGGGTTGTGGGAACGGCGTTTGAGCAATTCGGGTATTCACTTGAGAACCGCTATGATTTTCTTGTGCCGCAGGATGGGAGTCTGTGCCGTGTGATCGAGGTGTGGCGGAAGGAGAGCAAGGCTCGATACCGTTGTCATGACCCGAACAGCGGGGATATTTTCAAGATAGAGATCGAGGATTATGAGGAGGAGGTTGCGAGAGAGAACGAGGAGCGTCGCCGGGAAGGGGCATTTATGGGGATACCGGATGATGAGATTCCTTACATTAAGGCTGAATGGTTTATCGATTCGTACTGGTATTATTATTTTCTGACTCCTTTCGGGGATATTCTTGACGAGGGGGAGACTCCATATGAGCATAAGGAACATCCCTATGTGTTTGCGGCGTATCCTTTTATCGACGGGGAGATTCATTCGTATGTTGCGGATGTGATAGACCAGCAGAGATACGTCAACCGTTTGATAATGCTCTACGACTTCATCATGAAGACGAGCGCGAAGGGTGTGCTTCTCTTCCCGGAGGACGCACTTCCGGACCACATGAGCATGGATGAGATCGCGGACACACTTTATGAGAGTGGTTATTATCATAGGCTTTGTGGCGGCATTGGTGTGAAAGCCATATTTCCGGGGAATACCCTGACGAATCTCGTCCTCGGACTGACGGCGAGCGTAGAGGTTGGGATATACGTCGGAAATCTGATTGAGGATATACTGCGACTGGTCGCCTCCCTCAATCTGCCGCTCCCTGTCGTGGGTCTCCAATGTGTTTGATTCTATAACGAGAAGGGCATTGTCGTACCATGCGGCGATCTGAGCGGCACGCCAAGCGAGCCGGTCGATGTCGCAGTGACCTCTCCACTGGGCAACAATCGCCTGACGGTCTCCGTCTAACATGTTGATACGGTCGAACACCGCTATCACGGACCAGTCGGCCTTGTTGGACCTCCCTCCAATATCGACAACGACGAGGTAACGGTTTGTAACCTTTACCTCAGGGTCGATCTCCGGCATAGCCCAGATCCAGAAGTTAGCCTGACCGTCCTCACGAAAGCGGATATTCTTCATGCACTGACGGCCTTCGTTGGCATCACCGTTGATCTCCCCTATGAAGCGGGGAATGGAACAGGCACCCTCGAACTCCTTCACCAGATACTTATCAAACACCATCGAGCCTGAATGCTGGAATGCCTCAATATCATCCGAGGGATATTCGGAGGCCATGACGGCATGGGAGTTCTTTCCGGCACGCTCATGGACATACCAGTTGATAGCCTCCAGAGTGGCACCCTTCTCCCACAGCCACCACAGATAGCGGCCAGACTCCTCACGGGCAGACATGGCTGTGCGCGACTCCCGATTACTCCAGAGCTGAAGGGCGAACCTCGCAGCTTGCGGCCCGAAACGGTTGGAACCGGCGAGTGGCTACGGAGGAATACATCGCGGGACTGGCCGAGGACGGCAGCTTCAAGAATGTCATGTCCCGGTGGTGGCAGAAACTGAAAGGTCTCTTCATGGACTTCCTGCGCTCCTGCGGATTCAGCGGCAACATGAAGATAAGCGACAACGAGCTTCGATATGTTCTTTGGATGAGCTATGAGAATCTTCGGGAACCGGGAAGGTTCAAAGGCATACTCGGCACGGCTGCACGCACGGCTGCACGAGTGGCGAAAGAGCATGAGCTGGGCGTAGGAGAATTTGCAGAGGAAAACTCTCGTCATCAAAACCGTGATGAGGATTTAAGGTATTCAAATAAAGAAACCGTAAATCAAAAAGATGTACGATATAATTATGAGCTCAAGATATGGGCAGAAGGCGAAATGCGAGCCTCGGATCATATCAGCCTCGGAAAGCCATCGGGAATAATGGAGAGATTCATGCCTGAACGCGAGATTATCCTAAGGCAGAAAGTGTTATCGAAAGCAAGAAAAAAACATGGACTGAGCGAAAAAGAGATGCGGAATATGCCTTCGGCTCTCTCCCACCCTATATTCGTTTTCAAGAGTGAGGAAGGGAGTGTAGGTGTTCTGACTGAACTTAAAAGCGATGAGGGGCAGAATATCTTTGCTGCCGTAAAGATAGGCACTAACAAGCAGCTTGGGCATGAGATAGTGGAAGTAAATGATATAGCAAGTATCCACGGAAGGGAAATTGCAAACATCGTGAAGCCCATAATTGAAAATGGGACACTTCGCTGGTTATACAAAAAGAAGGGTCTCGCGTGGCTGTCCTCAGCGAAAACGAATTCGCAGGCAATCGTCACGGAGACCAAAAGAATCTAAGCAGACGATGAAATCAACATCCAAGACTTCGATATGGCTACAAAGATAGTGAAAACCGCTCCTAAAGAGCGTGCATGACCTCTGCGGATTAGAAATTACCGCAGATCTCTTGGAAGAGTCTCATTTTTGACCGGATGACACTTCGCCCTCAGCAGGACTACATTTATCGCACGTTTCAACCGAGACATCCTCACAGCCATCTTCAAGTTTTACAGCTTTATATTTGATTTTTTCGAAAGCCTTGATAATATTATTCTCATCCGTCTTGTCGGCATCATACTCTATTGTCACAACCTGATCTTCGAGATCGGTCGTTATCTGATGTATACCCTTTTCAAAGCGGATGTTCTTTTTAATCTTGTTTTCGCAGTTGCCACACACCATCCTGGGTTCAGTAGTGACCCGCAGTGTCTTAAGATCCTTTGCCGCTCCGAAAAGAGCAACCAATGACATTAACGCAACTAAAATTTGTTTTTTCATTTTATACTTATATTGTGGTTATTAGACATGATTTGTTTTAAAGCCGTCCGAAATTAAAGCGAATCCCGATATATGCCATCGCGCCGTGAATAGGACCCCAGACCATTGTCGGCTCAAAATAGTTGCTCCATGGATCAGCACTCCAGACTACGGGATTTTTCTGCTTAAAATTGGTCAGGTTCTCTCCGCCGGCATATATTGAGAAATGGCGAAACCACCGGGTCACCTGCAGATTCAATTGAGGGAACGCTTTAAAGCGAGGTCCCCAACTCATGTTTCCATCCGGCAAAGTGTAAGGAGCCGGCAATCTTCCCCCGCCGTTCATCTGGAACGTAACATCAAACTGCCATATTTCAAGCGGTGTGGAATAAGAGGCTGTCAGAAGCGCTTTATAACGGCTTGTAAGGGGCTTCTCAAGCAGGTCACCGCCATAGGTTGATTTTACATCAATTAGTCGATATGCTCCTGTGACAGATAGTCCGAATGGAGACTCCCATGTGAGATCACTCTGGAAAGTATGCGAATATGATTTTCCGGAGAGTTGGGTAATCGTAAGATATCCCGGATTGCTGTCATAGTCGAGAATCGCCTGAGATTTAAAATCCGTATAGAAGTATTCTGCGTTAAGAATTATCTTATTGTTCCCCAGGTAGAAGGTATAATCTGCGGAGACGCCATAGTTCCAAGCCTTCTCTTGCTTAAGTTGCTCAACCACCATTGTGCGTCCCGAAGCAAGAAGATTATTATATTCTGCCCAGGGATGGACAGTGCAAGCACCGGTGCCGGTCGACGGTCTGAAGTTTAATCACTCAATCGGCGGGTATTTAATGCTAAACCGAGGAGTGACGTGCGGGTAGTACGA
>CAMWRW010000066.1 GCA_947176755.1 uncultured Porphyromonadaceae bacterium | reverse complement strand
GCAACATTATACTCTTGACATTACCTCCCCGCCAACCCGAAATATCCGCTGACCCTAAAAATGGGTCAATGTAAATATCCGGTTGAAATGTTAATGGGTCAATGTAAATATTTCTTAACGCAAATGCGGGCCGGGATTATTTTCCCGGCCCGCACTCATTTTTTCATTTCATGATTCAGGGGATTGCCTCGTAGGCTGCCAAAGCCGCCTCAAACCGATCTGCCACATCTTCCATCCTGTAAAGACCGTCGGCATTCTTCTCCAGTCCGCTCAACGACAGAGGATAGACCATCGGGGGATTCTCCAGATCAAGCAAACTCATGTTTTTCAGCTGTTCAACTGTCTGATAGACTATGTTGATGTCGGCATATTCTTTGCCATCCTTGCCTACAAACTTCTCCACGACAATCTTCGAGCCGATAGGCGTCTTTTTCTCAATTGCTGCGGGAAGCTCATATTCTTCAACGCCAAGCGCTGTCGCCACGGCCGAAAGGTTGCTGTCGTGACCCACGAGGAACGTAAACTTACGGTCGGGCGAACGAAGCTCGTCGTACATATACTGTATCAGCGGGCGGGCAACATTAACCGCCACCACGGGCGCCGTGAATAAAACATCCTGATATACATCCTTGATATGAGCCAGTTTCTCCCAGTCTTTGCGGGTAAGGTCATGTCCGAAGGCCGCCTTCACGGAGTCGGGCTGCTCATAATATTGGAGTATAAATGCATCCGAAGCCGAGTTAAGCTCTTTGAGCGCCGAACCGCTCTTCATTGTCGGCTCTTTGAACTTCTCGAACACAATCTCCGTGTCGTAGTTGTCGAACGCTTTCAGATAGGGGTCGGAAGCCGCCGCCATCGGAGAATCTTTCACATCCATCACATCCATAATCAGCTCATAGTTGGGCTTGATTGCTTCATTGATGCCGCGGATTCCTTTCTTGCCTCCCATTGCCTTTATCTGCTCGTTGGCAAGCGCGATAAATTCGGGGGTGACTTTCGTCAACTGAGGATTGAACAAGGGGTCCATCTTCGAGGGCGTGTAGCGATGATTAACCACAACATCCCCCACCGGCATGAAACCTGACGTGAAATAGCGGGCTGTCGCAATGCAGCGTTGCATCGAATTGGCTATCACATTCAATTCGTCGGCCGTCGGGATATGATTCTCATCTATCAACCCCATGTCGACTGCCCATTTCCGGAAATACTGTCCCATCTGTGTCTCCAGAACACCTCCACGAAGGGTCAACTCGCTCTTTCCGGCGCTCCATTTGGTCCACTCGTGCGGAGTCATGCGCCCAAGCGCACTCTTTGAATCCGACAACGGAGAACGTATATTATGGCGGCTCAACACCACCGCCTCCTTTAGCTGATACTTGTTCTTGAAATCGTCATCACGCATCTGCTGCGCCTGCATCATGCTCACGCCTCCGGCCAAGATCGCCAGCGCTGTCATCAGGAGTCTTTTCATAGCAAAATGGATTTTAATGGATTTTTGGTGAAAACTTTTTTATCTTACGCTTTCTTCAACAATACTGGCTCTATTTGGGTTTTGAAATATGTTTTAAAACATTTTAACAATATTTCATCTCTTCCCATCGCCATGCCTCTCTCCTCTCTCCAACTGAATAGCACGATATATGCGCAAAATCTGACCTGATGTAAGTTTGTCAAATCCTGATATAGTGGTGCTCTATACTTAAAATTTGTATGCATCATATTATGATTTTGTAAAACTATTTCACTTTTATGCGAACTACGGTTGCATCATCATCGGTCGTAATTGATGATTCTGACGTCGCCCCAACCTTATTATGAAAATAGTATCCATCTGTAGCGATATAGACTCCATAACCCCTACTTATTGTCAACTTTCCAACCTCAGGGATATAGCGGAATTCTTTACCGTTTACGCAACGGGAAAGGTATGAGTGGTTGCCTTCAATAGCTAAATGGTCTTTTGTCAGTGACTCCGTTTTAACTCCGGTTGCATAGTATATTCTCACATCTCCTAACCAAGTATAGTAACAAGCATTGCCCATAAATAAGGTTAGAGCAACTGATGTACCCATCTTTGACTTGAGACGGACGCACTCCTTCGCCAACTCATCATTGGCGTAGAGTAAGGCATTTATTATGGATTGTTCGGGATTGAGAGAACTGAGGTCTTGCCTAAGATAGTTCTCGATGCTATGGGCGATAATTTTTGACGCATTCGCGCCATAAGACAATCCACCCATTCCATCACAAACGACAATCAACGATATATCGGGCGCAATCTCTGTGCGTAAAACGTAATCCTCATTATGTTTCCCGATACCGGCTTTAGAGAATACTTCAACATCAATCATCGGTCAATCTTTTTGAGAATACATCTGAAATGGTCTGTAATACTTTAAGTACTTCGGATGAAGTAACAGACCTACTCGTTTCAAGGATTTGAACCACGAGTCGGCTATCTTCCTCACGTTCTATCTCATTGCGGAGAACGTCTGCATAATAGGCTATCTGTGCCTGTGATAACAAATCAGCAATATCATGTGCCAGCCAATAAGCGCCGCCGATCGTGAGGTCAAACCCGTCAAGTTCATATACTTCCGGATGTATCCCTCGTTCTTCATTGGCGAAATAGTAATTGTCCACTATATACCACATATCTTCGGCATCCTTATTGGTACCTATATTACGGTCGAGCCAAGCATTGAGTTTCAATAAAAACAGTCCGTGCAATGAAGCAATTTTGACTTCAAATTCATTGTCTATGCTTACCGTAATTGCCTTGCTCAACACCTCGTCGAATCCTTTTACAGACATGGCCATCGTTTCTTCAGGCGGCCAATAAATATTGTCATCATCTTTCGCCACCGCACCGTATGGCACAATATCCACTTCATAATCGCCGAAGTAGAATCGTTGAGCCTGATGTGTGGACTTTTCAAATCCGTCAGCCATTAATGTCTGACAGATTGCGTTATATTTGTCCCAGCCGGTTACAGCTATGGCAATATCCAGGTCTTTTGTCTTTCTCCTTGCCGATGTATTGGCAAGAACACACAATATTATATCACGGGCGGTTGCGCCAATGACAAAGAAGTCGCTGCCGATTTTTGAAAAAGTCCGATTAAGCTGACGCAGTCATTCAACCAGCAGCGGATTGTCTATATTTTCAGAGGAGATATTTAAGCTCATTTCCCTTTATCTTTTGTGCAGCCTCGATGCAACGACTATTTGCCGTATCCATCAAATCCGCGTATGTCAATATTGCTGGAGTTACATTCTCTGTATCTTCTCCAGTCCAGAATTTCTCATATACGGTAATGTCTCCGTCTGTGTCAGGAATAACTGCACCGGTTTTCATTAGGGTTGCGGCAGGTACATTAGTATAAACTGTAAACTCTCCCGGAGTAAGAAATCCGTCGGTAAGTGCAGCCGCCGGTTCTCCGCCCCACATCATACCGTCAGGAAGCGTCATTTCTTTCCAATTCTTCCGCTTTTCTTCATCGCGGAATGCAAAACGTGTTTGCAATAGTTTGGGTTTCAGAATCAGTCCATAGTTGGTAGCCCATAGCATAAGCAGTCGGTCTGCATTCGTAAGAAAGCGTTTGTTCCCTTCAACTCGTGCGAATTGCTGATACACCATTCCGTCAATTATGTTCTTGACAGTTCCGATCGCAACCCCGGTTTCCGCCATTATTTCACGGTACGGACGAGCAATGTTTTTCTTATCCAATAACAGATAAAATATGACTTTAAGCCCTTTCTCCAGAAAGATAGGATATGCTTTTGGCATTTTTTCTTCAACCGGCTTCTCGCCTTTGTTGGCAAGCATCAGCACAATGTTACCATTCTTCAGTTGATACTGGATATTGAAATTTCCCGCGCAGTCCAATACATTAATATCAGGATGTTTTGCAAACTCCAGTATTTTGGATGTAGCATTGATTGTAACGTAAAGAATCCTCCTCTCCTTGTCGGTAGACTGACATTTTTCTGTCATATCCCCAAGCGTAAGGTTTGGTTTTACTACGCACCAAAAACGCTTACCCATTAAGTTAAGGCAAGGAAAATCTCCGTCGTAATCTATCGTGGCTTTCTCACGGTAAAGATTGCTGTTCAACGCGGCAACGGCTCTATCTAATATTTCTTGATTGCTCATTTGTTCAATTTATTCATAAAGTTCAATATTATTGAACACCGCAAATATAATGAACAAATATGAGAAAACAAAAAGGTTCAATAATTTTAGATTGTTCAAATATTGAACAACTATGTCAAATTGAATATAAAAGAGGTACATTATGCAGAATCTACTGTTGGATGTGCGGAGGTAATACATGGTTTATCAAATTATAGATAAGTAATTCAAAAAATAAATGAACATATCAGGCTCTTTTGGAGAAGTTGATAAAGCGGGTACGCCCCAGCCCGGCAAGCCCTCGACTGACAGCATAGAAAAGATTGTCAGTCGAGACATAATCTGCAGGTTGTATCCATTGCCCTTTGAGTATTCTCGGGAAGCCCCTAAACCAACAGGCATACTCTTAATATATGGAAGAATATATATGTAAGATTTTACAGGGACGTATTAAACAGCCCCTAAAAAAGAAGTAGTCAATAAAAATTTCGTATGTTTTAAAACATTTATTAATTTTGAACAGAATTTGAACTTCTATTGTTAAAAAAGCCAAAACAACAACTTAATAATTTCAGATATGAGAACATCATCCATTCTCGGGTCAGCCCTGCTGATCGCAGCTTCCTCCTTAGTTTCTTTCTCCGCATTCGCCGACGATGATGCCAACAAGTTGAAAATTCAGCCTACCGGCCGCATCCTTGCCGACGGCGCGCTTTTCGCTCCCACTCAGGACGGCCGCTTCGCCAACGGCGTGGCCCTCGCCGATATCCGAATCGGCGCAAAAGCTACGTTCGGAAACTGGATGGCCAAACTCGATGTCGGCTACGCATGGGGCAAAATCGGAATGAAGGATGTCTATATCCAATATAAGTTCAACCCCAACAACCTTATCCGCGGCGGTTACTTCGTCCACCAGTTCGGCCTTCAGTCGGCAACGTCAAGCTCGATGAAATGCACCTTCGAAGCCCCCATCACCGACACCTATATGAACGCTACCGGACGTAACCTCGGCGTTATGTATCTTTACGACAAGGATAAATTCCTCGCCGGAGTCAGCGCCATCTGCGGCACATCCCTCACCACTCCCGCCAACAACATGGGCGTTGTCAGCGGCGGCGCTATCACTCGCCTCCTCTATCGTCCGTTTAACACCCCGGGAACTATTTTCCAGTTCGGCCTGTCGGCTTGGTATCAGACCGGCTTCCATAACCGCACCGGAGAAAAGACCTCTACCGGATACTTCTCCTATTCGGCAAACTATCCGACGCGTGTTGACCAGGTCTCTCTTCTCAACACGACTATCGACGACGCCAAGGGCGTGGTGAAGCTCTCACCCGAACTTCTTTTCTCTAAAGGTCGCGTCGCTCTCGAAGGCCAGTACTATTACATGAATGTCAATCGCCGTCACGCCTTCAAACCCTTCATCTCTCAGGGTGCTTACGGCACACTCCGCACTCTCATCATCGGCGACAAGGAATATGGCTACTCCTCTGCCGACGGCGGCCTCGCCACTCCCAAGCCCAAAACACTTGAATGTGTCCTCGGTTATAACTACACCAAGGCTTCCGACGCCAAGGCTGCAATCTACGGCGGTATCACCAACGACTACTCCGTGACCTTCAACTATTATATCAACAAATATATGTTGGCCCGCCTCCGCTGGTCTTACACCGACCTTCGTGAAGCCGGATCTTTCGACGACAACGGTCATCTCTCGATCGCGCCCCGCTCTCATGTCAACATCATCGAGGCTCGTCTTCAGTTCCTCTTCTAAGACTGTTTTATCCTTTTAGAATAACTTCCCCACTTTTTCCGTTTATGGTTTGGAGCGTTCAAACACTCCAAACCATATTTTTTCATTTAAGCAAAAACAATCCAAGTCATGATCGGCGCTCTCTGGATTCTTCTATTCACCATAATCATCGGCCTGATTCTTTATATTCTCGACCGCAGACACCGGCAAACTCCGGCCAATCCTGAGGCCGAAGATTCAGATTCCGATTCCACTTCCCTCGCCACCACGGATGCCACCACGGATGAGCCGGAGCAATGCTGCGGCCTCCATCTTGTATGTGAAAAGGATTCTCTATCCCCAATGTCCGACACGATTCTCTATTACGACGACGAGGAACTCGACCGATTCATCGGGCGTGACCCCGAGAGTTTCTCCCCAGAGGAAACCGAGGAATTCCGCGATGTACTCATGACTTTACGCCCCGAGGATATCCCCGGATGGGCACGCAGTGTCACCCAGCGACGTCTCCCTCTGCCCCCGGAAGTTCGCGACGAACTCCTTTTGCTCGTCAACGATCTGCGAAACAACTGACAAGTCTTCGAGCGAATTATCGTCCCTGAGGTTACAGTTCCTCAATCTGCTTAAACAGTTTCCAGCCCTCGGCTCTGCGATAGAATGATGCAGCCTGCGACGGAACCATGAGTCGACATTCGTCGTAAAGCCATGTCTCCGCGTCCTCAAACAATGTGCTGTTGCAGTCAAAAGAGGGTACTCGCAAGGAGGGCTCCACAATCTCCCTCAGATTCCAACATCCGCTGAATATCAACTCCCCGAGCAGTTTCCCGTTGCCCGGCAGCCGAACGCTTTCCAACGACCTGCATTCTGAAAAGGCATAACTCTCCAACTCCTCCACGGAGTCAGGGAGATCCGCTTTGCGCAGGGAGCTGCAAAAGGAGAAGGCATTCCCTCCGATATGTCGCAACGTCGGGGGAAATTCAAATTCTTCCAATTCCCGGCAATATGAGAACCCCTGCGAGGAGATATCTTCAAGACGGGGCGACAATTCCACCGCTTTCAGATTGACACACCAACTGAAACATTCTCGCGGCACGACTTTTACTCCGGGCATCGCTACCCGCACAAGCCTCTCGCACTCCCGGAATGCACCTTGACCGACCTTCCGCACGCTTTTTCCTAATTCCACGTTCCGAAGGTTCCGACATCCCATAAATGCATATTCACCGATCTCGGCGAGTTTCCCGCCGGGAGCAACCCTGACGGTGTGGAAATCCTCCCGATCAACAAACGCCTGCGCAGGAACAGCTACTGTGGCGGCCTCGATGACCAGAACGGAATCTTTCACATTCCATTCCGCAGCCTCGCTGCCCGCCACTCCGAGAATCAGAGCTATTCCCGCCAATATCCCCTTTTTAACCTTTTGCATATCCCCTGAAGGTTAGTTCTTATGGACTTCCGGCAGGCGGTCGGGAGGAAGGATGTCGCGCGGCTCCACAGGCTCCACGGCCTTCACCACGATTTTGCAGTCGCCGCGCCAAGGCATCGCCGTGCGGTAGACTTGATAATCAACGCGCACAGGACGGTTGGCATACTGACTGCGGCGCAGCTTGACGGCGAGATCCGTGTCGGTGGTCGAAAATTCAAAATCCCCTTCGTAAGGGCGCAGCGTGTCCATAAGACTCTTGTAGGGAAGGATAACCCCCTCGTAGGTCTTGAACACCGTGCCGCGTTTCTCTATCCCCTCCACATAGCCATACTGTGTGGCCGTGTCGACGTAAGGCACGAACGTCCGGATGTAAAGCGCGATAAGCACTCCAAGTCCGACCCCGAGCGCTGCAAGCCATATCCATATCCGGCGGCTCCGCTTTGGCTTCAGATGTTCGAACTCATCCTCATCCTGCTCCCAATAAAGAGGATCGTCAGGACTTAACGCCGGCTTTTTGGGCTTCGGTTTTTCCTCAACTTCAGGCAAATCCGGCCCGTCGAAATAATCATTCTCTTCCTCTTCGTCGTATCTCATCGTTATTCTTTCTTTCCATTTATTCTATCGGAGTGGAACTCATCTCTGTCTCCATCTCCTCTATTTCCTCCTTTAAGGGTCGCTCTCCGCGTCGGTCAACGGCGATATAGGCCATCGTCAGAATGCCTAAGATTATCAGCATCACCGTCTGTCCCGACCACTGAAGCATCGAGAAGGCCGTGCCCTGAGCGTCACTGATGCCGTAAACGGCCAGACCGAACATCACGGCTATGTTCCACGGTCCGAGGCCTCCGTTGCTCGGCACGGCCATACCTATCGAGCTGAGCACGAATGCCACCAAACAAGGCACCATCCCCGCAACTGTCCCCGGTTCCGACACAAGCGCCCTCGTGAACGGGAACGCGAAAAACGCTACATAGAGCTGAAAAAAATAGCATGTCCAGATGGCAATCGAGAAGAACAGGAAACCCCATTTCCCTTTCATTCGGGTCACAACCGCAAAGCCGCTCCACATCTGGCCTATCCATGATCTGATTTTACTCACGATGCGTGTGTCACGCAGGAAATGGAACACTCCCCACACCACCAACACTACTGCCAACACCGCCAGCCACACTTTGTAGTTTGTGGCCGCGTCGACCAAGCCGCGTCCTATCGGATATTTGACAAGGAAAGCCTCCAGTGCCGGAGCTGCGACAACGAAAGTCAACAACGTCAGCAAGCCGACCATGATCAAGTCGGCAACCCGGTCGGCAACCATCGACCCGACAACCGTCGTGAACGATGCATGCTCCCGATTGGCGATATAGGTGCACCGCCACACTTCCCCAAGCCTCGGAAACACGAGATTCAGGGCGTATGTGCCGAATATGGAGCAGACTACGGCCATCAGCGGCGGCTCGATTCCCAGTCCCCGGAGCTGAATCCGCCAGCGCAACGCACGCATGATGTGGCTCACCACCGAGATGCCCATCGCAGCAAGTATCCACCAGTAATCGACTCCGTGACTCACAATATGCCACATCTCCCGGAAATCTACTTTCCGGAACATATACCACACCAGCAAGACGGTCAGGGCCAGCGGCAACAACCAGCGAACGGCGTAACCGGCTATGACCTTTATCTTTCCTTTCTGTTTCATCGTTTCATCTGTTTTGGCTAAAGCAGGAATTCCACTTCCTTGAAGGCGAACGACTGTCGTTCGCCCGTGGCGACATCCTCTATCAGAATCATGCCCGTCGGCGCCACATCAATGATTCTCCCGTCAAACCGGCGGCCATCCTCCCTGCGTCGGAACGGCCATGCGCCGCCATCGCCACGCCAGAGGTTGTCTCGAAATTCTCCGTGAAGCTCCCGGCGCCCGGCCTCCGTGGAGACCCGCTCGAGATTCAGCCTCACTTCTTCGCAAACTGCCGCCAGCGCCTCCGATAATTCCGTTTCGCTTCCGGTCAGCTGAACCATCGACACCGGATTGGGAGCGTCGCTCTTAAATTCAAGTTGATTTACATTCAACCCCACCCCGAGTCGCGAATGAATCACGCGGTCAGACCCGACGGAATGCTCGATCAGTATCCCGGAAATCTTCCGGTCGGCCACATATATGTCGTTGGGCCATTTCACTTTTGCCTCGATTCCATATCGCCCGAGCATCGACACCACGCCTAACGCCACCGCCTCGGAAATCGAGAACTGATCCCGGGGATGAAGTTCCCGGGGCGTATGAAAGATTGTGAAGGTCAGATTTTTACCCGGTTCCGATTCCCAGCGGTTGCCGCGTTGACCGCGTCCTGCAGTCTGGATCGCCGCCCCGACCACGGTCATATCCTCAAGCTCTCCGGCATGGACCGACACATAGCTGTTGGTTGAATCGACCTCTTCAAGAACAATATATTTCATCTCTGTCAGCTCTGTTGAATCAGTCCCACCTGAGCCTCCGACGGCCGTCGGCCAGCACCTCCATCTCCACGAAAACCGTGTCGTCGGGGAGCCATGCCGCCGCTATCTCGGGCCATTCCATCAAACACCATCCCCCGGACTCGAAATATTCATCAAGCCCCAGATCCGCAATCTCTTCGGGATCATCTATGCGGTAAAAGTCAAAATGATAGACTGCCGGCGACCCGTCGGCCCCGCGTCCATAGTCGTTGACAATGCTGAATGTCGGGCTCGTGGCCTCCTCTTCGGTGGCCAATACACGGCACAGGGCCGACACGAACGTGGTCTTTCCCGTCCCCATCGGAGCCTCAAACGCCACATGACGCCTCCCTCCGAGAGAGTCGATAAATTTCCGCGCCGCTTCGTCGATCTTTGCCTCGCTCTCTATTATCAGCTCCATTTTTCCTCTATTAACTATAATTAGGCTGCAAATTTAACCAAAAATCACTAATTTTGCACTTCCCTCCCTCCCTTATCTCCGATATTAATAATTTCATCATATTTTCAACATGGGAAAAGTCCTCATCATCGGCGCCGGCGGCGTAGGCACGGTCGTGGCCCACAAGTGCGCCCAACACCCTGAAGTGTTCAACGAAATCGTGCTCGCTTCCCGCACTAAATCAAAATGCGACGCCATCGCCGAAAAAATCGGCGGCGGTCGGATCGTTACCGACTCCGTCGATGCCGACAGCGTCCCCCAGCTCGTCGAGCTCTTCAACCGTCACCGCCCCGACATCTGCATCAATGTCGCCCTCCCATATCAGGACCTCACAATTATGGAGGCCTGTCTGCAGTGTGGCGTAAATTATCTCGACACGGCAAACTATGAGCCTAAGGATGAGGCCCATTTCGAATATTCATGGCAGTGGGCTTTCCGCGACCGATTCGAAAAGGCCGGACTCACCGCCATCCTCGGTTGCGGCTTCGACCCGGGCGTATCAGCTGTTTTCACCGCTTACGCTGCCAAGCATTATTTCTCAGAAATGAGATATCTCGACATCGTCGACTGCAACGGCGGTAACCACGGAAAGGCTTTCGCCACCAACTTCAACCCCGAAATCAACATCCGCGAAATCACCCAGAAAGGTAAATATTATCAGGATGGCAAATGGATCGAGACCGAAAACCTCGAAATCCACCGTCCACTCAACTATCCCAACATCGGCGAACGCGAAAGCTATCTCCTCTATCACGAGGAGCTCGAAAGCCTCGTGCTTAACTTCCCGACGCTCCGCCGCGCACGATTCTGGATGACTTTCGGCCAGGAATATCTCACCCATCTCCGTGTGATCCAGGATATCGGCATGGCCCGAATCGACCCTGTCGTCTACGAGGGCCGCGAAATTATCCCTATCCAATTCCTCAAGGCCGTCCTTCCCGATCCCGGAACGCTCGGCGAGAACTACACTGGCGAAACCTCTATCGGTTGCCGCATCTCCGGCCTCGACAAGGAGGGCAAGGAGTCGACGTTCTATATCTGGAACAACTGCTCCCATGAAGCCGCCTATAAGGAGACCGGCGCTCAGGCCGTCAGCTACACCACCGGCGTCCCCGCCATGGTCGGCGCCATGATGTTCCTCCAGGGTAAATGGGTGATGCCCGGCGTCCGCAATGTCGAGGAGTTCGATCCCGATCCGTTCCTCGAACAGCTCGCTAAAGATGGACTCCCCTTCTCAATCGAAGTCAATAAAGACATCGAATTCACTCAGGATTAATCCCCGACGGAAATGGATAAGTTCAAAACATCCGTGCTCGCCCTCGCCGCCGCTTCACTCCCGGCCCTGGCCGCCGTCATGCCCCAAGCGGGCGCGATCTCGACTTCCGGCGACACTATGATGATCGGCACGCCCGCCGGCACTGTCACCGTCAAACCGATCACTTCGGAAATCTTCAAGGTGTCGCGTGTGCCCCGGAACGTAAAAAACTTCTCTTTCCCCAAATCGCAGAGCTCCGTGCTCGACGGCGATCTCGGGGCGGCTTCATGGTACGCCTCTCCGTCAACCGTGACCTTCATCACCCCCTCCATCCGTCTTGACGTCGACCGCCAAACGGGGCGCTCGGTGTTCCTCAACGCACAGGGCGACACGCTCCTCGTCGAAGCCGCCGGCGTAGATAACTCCGCCGACCTCAAGACCATAACTTTCGCCAACGGTCGCGCTCAGAATTTCTACGGGGCCGGCGAACGCGGTCACTCCCTCCGTCTTAACGGCGACACGCTCGTGATGTATAACCGGCAGAACTACGGCTACACGGCCGGCGACCCCAGAATCTCCCAGATGGGAATAACGATGCCCTGGTTTCTCTCCGACGCCGGATATGGGGTGCTCGTCGACGACTATAACAAGGCTCAGCTCGTGCTCGGAGACGACCTCATATCATACTCCTCCGACACGCCCAAACCCCTCTCCTATTATTTCGTGGGGGGAGACGGATCCATACCCTCCGTCACATCGGGATTCACGAATCTCACCGGACGTCAGAGCCTGCCCCCTTTCTGGGCCCTCGGATACATCACCTCCCGCTACGGATACCATAACGAACAAGAAGCCCTCGGAGCGGTCGACTCCCTCAAACAACGCGGCTTCCCGGTCGACGGTATCGTGTTCGACCTTTACTGGTACGGCAAGGAAACTGATATGGGACGCCTCGAATGGAATCCCGACCAATTCCCCGACCATCGCCGGATGCTCGACTCGCTCCGAAATCAGGGGGTCAACACCGTGCTCATCACTCAGCCTTATATCAACAAGATCGGCGCTATCGACAATTATAATGAACTGGCTGCCGCCGGAATGCTCACCCGCGACGAGCAAGGCAATCCCCACGACGTCACGACCTGGGTCGGCGAAGCCGGTATGTTCGACATCTCGAATCCCGAAACTCGCGAATGGCTCTGGAACCGTCTCCGCCCGCTGACCGAAGAGGGTCTCGCCGGCTGGTGGGGCGACTTGGGTGAACCCGAGGTCCATCCCGCAACTATCCGCCACGCCAATGGCGAAACGGCCGAGCAATTCCATAATGTCTACGGCAATGAATGGTCGCGCCTGATCTACGACGGTCTCCGCAAGGACTTCCCCGAAATGCGCCCGCTCCTGATGATGCGCGGCGGAACTGCCGGCCTGCAGCGTTACTCCGTATTCCCCTGGACAACCGATGTGTCGCGCTCCTGGGGAGGCCTCCAACCGCAGATTCCGCTTATGCTTAATTCGGGACTCTCCGGCCTCGGCTACATGAGCTCCGACATCGGAGGGTTCGCTGTCGATCCCAAACACCCCTACGATCCCGAACTCTATGTCCGCTGGCTCCAGATGGGTGTATTCTCTCCCGTGCTCCGCACTCACGCTCAGGATCGCCCCGAACCTTACCATTATCCCGCTCAGCAGGACATCGTGAAGCGTTTCATCAAGATGCGCTACGAATGGCTCCCCTATAACTATACGCTCGCTTACGAGAACGCAGCCTTCGGTCTGCCTCTCGCCCGCCCTGTCAATTTCCATTCGGAGGCCGGCACGGTCGACGCAAACTCTGTCGATGAGTATCTCTGGGGTCCCGACGTGCTTGTCGCTCCGGTCCTCACCGCCGGCGCCCGCACCCGAAAGGTGGAATTCCCCGCCGGAAGCTCCTGGTATGACTGGGCAAACACGGCCCGCACTTTCAAGGGGGGAACGACCGCCTCGGTGGCCGCCCCGCTCGAATCCCTCCCCCTCTTTGTGCGCGAGGGTGCTTTCATCCCGCAATATACCCGACCGATTGAAAACGTGACCCAATACGATCAGGCCCACTTGCAGATGAAATATTTCATGTCGGCCGAACCGAGCGATTATACTCTCTTCGACGACAATCGCGTCGATCCCGAGACTCTTGAAAAGGGCTGCTACACGCTCACCCGCTTCGAGGCCTCTCGTGAAGCCGGAGCAACCATAATCTCCATCCGCAGAGAAGGAGCTTACCCCGGAATGCCCGCTATGCGCCAGATTGAATTCGAAGTAATCGGCGGACAAAAACCGACTTCTGTCGCAATCGACGGCGAACTCCTCCCCGCCTCCGCGTGGAGCTACAACGCCGCCTCCCGCACCCTCTCCTTCCCACACCGCCTCGACTCCTAAGCAAAGATTGTCAT